>JARRRJ010000280.1:0-4062 GCA_037380865.1 Sedimentisphaerales bacterium | reverse complement strand
ATTCAGCGCAGAGCGTATCGCTGTCTGAAATAGGCCCCGGAAAAGCATTTCCTCAAGAACAGGTGTTACAGCCACAACACTTATTGCAATAGCTATCCGAACTGCCAGGTTCGGATTTTCCATTATGGATTGCAGCTCGACATGCGTCGGGATTATGTATTCAGGCCCGTAAATTAACTTGTTGACTGTCTGTATGACATAAAGAGCAATATCCATGACAGGCAGGATTGCGAGAAGATACAGAAACGCCGCGACTAAGTCTTTTGGAATGGTTCGGACGTTCAGGCCGAAACCCCTGACACCGCGCACAAAATAAATTTTGACAATGCGTAAAATAACTACTATCGCTACAATACCCACAATGGCAGTAGTGATCTGGCTCAGAAAAACCTGCTGCCAATTCTCTAAATTTCTTGACAAAAAGAGAGCCAGAGAATTCAACAGCCCGATTGCGAGGAAGATTCCAAAAATCAAGACCAGCGGCAGAAGAAGCGGCATATTGTTTCTTCTGAAAGCAGAATCCTCCAGTGCCTTTCTGCCGAACCAGGTTTTGTAGATCCAATAGGTAAACAGGGATAGTCCCGCTGTATAGATAACAGCGTCCGCGGGACTGATGCCGCCAATTATTTCTTTGATATTTACCGGTATATTCATTTATATTGTTCAGAATCTTGAAATTATTGCAAGTTTGTATTACATTACCAACATATTATCAAGGAAAATTGATTATGGATATATTTCGCATCGAAGGACCGGTAAAATTATCAGGCTCAGTTCGAGTGAACGGCTCGAAAAACGCAGCACTTCCAATTATGGCCGCAACCATCCTCGCACCCGGAAAAACAACTCTGAAATCGGTGCCGCATCTTTTGGATGTTTCAGTATGCGGCGAGCTTTTAAGTAAGTTAGGCTGCAAGATAGAAAGACAAACAAATACCGATTTGACTATCGACTCGACCATCGTCGATAATCCTGTCGGACCATATGACATTGTGCGCAGAATGCGCGCGGGAATTTGCATTCTCGGTCCCCTCCTCGCGCGTTGCGGCAGAGCAGAAGTTTCCATGCCGGGAGGTTGTGCAATCGGTGACAGACCTGTAAACCTTCATATCCGCGGCATGAAAGCTCTGGGTGCAAAAATATATCTCAAGAACGGATATATTATCGCTGAAGCGCCAAATGGTTTGCTCGGAGATGAAATCTTCATGGGCGGTCCGTTCGGCTCGACTGTTCTCGGCACAGCAAATGTGCTCATGGCATCTGTTTTGGCAAAAGGACGTACTGTTATTGAATCAGCCGCATGTGAGCCGGAAATCGCGGATTTGGCGAATTGCCTGAACGAAATGGGCGCAAAAATTAGTGGACTTGGGTCTCCCCGCCTTGTTCTAGATGGCGTTAAAGAATTGAGTCCCATAGTTTACGAAGTAATCCCCGACAGGATAGAAGCGGGAACCTTCATGGCGGCCGCTGCGATTACCGAGAGCGAGCTTGATATCAAGCATTGCAGGCTCAGCCACCTAATGGCCGTAGTTGATAAATTAAGGGACATTGGCGTATCAGTAGATTCGAATGCTGACGGCTGCACAGTCTCTCGAAATGGCCCGATTAAATCGACCGACGTCACTACTCAGCCTTACCCGGGCTTTCCTACCGATTTGCAGGCCCAGTTCATGACGCTTCTGGCGCTCGCAAAGGGAAACAGTTTTGTTATCGAGAAAATCTTCCCCGACAGGTTCATGCACGTAGCCGAATTAAACAGAATGGCCGCGGACTTGCGTAAGGAAGGACAAATAGTAATTGTAGCAGGCGTGGAAAAACTAATCGCGGCACCCGTGATGGCATCGGACTTAAGAGCCTCCGCCGCTCTCGTCCTCGCTGGCTTAGCCGCAGAAGGAACAACAATTATCAACAGAGTCTATCACATAGACCGCGGCTACGAAAAAATCGAAGAAAGACTAAATCCCCTCGGCGCAAAAATCTTCCGCGAAAAAGAATAGAAGCTTAAATGAGACAGTTAGTAAACATATTAATAGTCAATATGTTCTTGTCGATACCTTTAGTTGCTTCTGCAGACGAATTCAATCTCTCGGTAAAACAAGGTTACGCACCGCTCTCTGGATACCTCCAGACACCGGCTGGCGGTGAACCGGGAACCTCTGATATTAGGCGCCCTACTTTAAAAGAACTCAATGTTGATGATACCGATTATATGGATGTTGATCTATATTATAAAAAAGGAAAATACACTCCCTATGTCGGCGCGAGATGGATTACAATTGATTCATCCGGTCTTTTGGAAAAAGATTTGACCTCAAAGAACCACACTTTTTTGAAAGGAACGTCTTTTGACCATGAAACATCCTTTAATATCTATAGAGTTGGGGTAAAATATGATTTTAAATACTTCAGGCCCAAATTAGAAGCTGCCCTGATGGATTTCAATTATAAGTTAGAATCAGCAGGAATTCGGGCTGACCGTTCGTATGCAAAATCCACTATTCGTATGGGCGCTGAAAAGACCTTTAAAATTGATGCATTAGACATCCAGGTTGAAACTTCTTGGTCTATTCCATTACCAAATACACCCAGGATTTATACAGTCGGAACGGGAGTGAAATACTGGTTTGCGAAAAATATCAATATCGGATTTGATGCTCAGTATTTCTATCTCGACTATGAAGACGAACAGGAATTGCCCAATCACTTGAGACTTGAAATGAAGCCGGCTTTAAGTTTATCGCTGCAATATCGTTTTTAATCGGACTGAAACATGGAAAAGTGTGGGTGTTGAAAAACACCACAAAGTCATAAAATAGCCTTTTATATTCAGCAAGAACAAAAGAGTCTATAACATAGGCCGCGGCTATTTATACCGTAGGTAAGAAAAATAGAAGAAAGACTAAATCCCCTCGACGCAAAAATCTTCAGATAAAAAGAAGGACACAGGGAAACTATAATTATGATTTCTCTGAATAAATTAGTATGATGTCCCCAGATTTGCCTAGGCTTTTAAAATTTATGCTCGGCGGAAAAGCTCTAGAACGAGTCTAATTGTCCTGATAAAATCTCAAATTGCAAGTTGTATTTTATGGCGTGTTCGTGAAACTTCAACAAAATAATATAAACAATATTTTCTCGCACAGGCGCAAAGGTGTAACAAAAAGAGAACTGTCCATGATGGTGTTTTCTGTTATTACTCTTTATTCTCAAGCGGTGACATTGCTCACATGGGAGAATCGCCTGCGAATCGTCTTACCAAAACTGACTGCCGGATGCCCGAGAATCAATACTGTCGATGGCTTATTGGCATCCGGGATGTCCAGGCGGCGACACAACGACTTGTTTCTTTGCAGAATTGGCGGCGCGCCGCCGATGATCGTGCTTCCAAGTCCCAGCGATTCAGCCGCCAACATAGCATAAGTGCAGGCGATAACGGCATCGTGCGGATCGGCATAAGGCGAGTGATGAAAAATCAGCAACGCAGGCGCGTCATAGAAGACCATGTCACGGCCCTCCCGGTGTCCATTAACATATATCTGCGCAAGAGGATATACGAAATTGGAAAACATTTCATACTTCACTTTTCCTATAAACGGACGCATCAGTGCCAGCAGCCAGGGTTTGAAAATTCTAAGGAATCCCTGATAGCCTTTAATAATCTCGTTCGTAATACGTCGGACTTCCTCGCGCCCGATCACACTTACACAACCAACATCCCACGGTGGAATACCAATCGGCGCCATCGACGCAAGTTCAATCACTCGCTCCACGAGCCCGGCATCAACAGGTTGGTCCCGGAAATGCCGGACGCTGCGGCGTGCCTGCAAGAGAGCCGCCAGAGAATCAGCACTGGCTCGTTTGTCTCGAATTGGCAACGGCAACAAGTCCTGAGGTGAGATTCCGCGCCCCGTAACTTCAATCGCTCCCTCCGGGCATACCATCATGCAGTGCCCACAGGCGATGCAGCCAAATGGGCTCTTGTCTGACACTTGCAGCTTGTCGCTGTCGATTTTCAACACTTCTGCCGGGCATACCCTAGCGCATAAGCCGCACTGCTTGCAG
>JARRRJ010000279.1:0-7324 GCA_037380865.1 Sedimentisphaerales bacterium | reverse complement strand
TTCGGAACGTCTCTTGGACTGGATGGATTTCATGAATGAGTTCGTAGTCAGTTTCGGGCGCAAGTGCATCGACTTGATCCACAAGGCAGGGAAGGTTGCTTTCATGTTCTACGATGATCATTGGGTCGGGGCAGAGCCTTATGGTGAAAGAGTCGCAGACTTTAATTTCGACGGCTTAATAAAGTGCGTTTTCAATGCATTCGAGGTCAGACTTTGCTCGGGCGTGAAGGGCGTTAAAATGAAAGAACTTCGCCTGCATCCATATTTGTTCCCAACAGGATTGAAAGGCGAGCCTACTTTCATGGAAGGAGGCGATCCCGCTCAGGATGCAATGCGATTCTGGGCCAATATCCGACGCGGCTTGCTTCGCTCGCCAATTGACAGAATAGGACTTGGAGGTTATTTGCATCTCGTGCAGGATTTCCCTGACTTTGTTGATACTATTAAGGAAATCACCGAGGAATTTCGATTTTTACAAACACTCCATACTAATGGCGGCCCATATACGGCGCCATTGAAAGTGGCTATCCTCACGGCATGGGGCGCGCTGCGCTCCTGGGTTTACGTAGGACATTTCATTCACGGTATGGAGCTTTACGAAGCGACTGAATCTCTGGCGGGATTGCCTGTAGAAGTTTCATTTATCAGTTTCAGTGACATCTTAAGAAATGGAATTCCAGAAAATGTTGATGTGATTATCAACGCAGGCAAGTCACCAACTGCTTGGTCAGGAGGTGAGCACTGGAAGAATAAAAAAATCATCGAGACAGTAACAAAATGGGTTGCCAACGGCGGCGGATTCATCGGAATTGGTGAGCCTTCAGCCTGTGAATATTCGAGCCAGTATTTCCAATTATCTCATCTGCTTGGTGTTGATAAGGAAATCGGTAAAACGTTAAGCAAGGTAAAACTCGAGCTTCCTGTGTCTTCAAGTAAGCATTTCATTCTTGAAAATATGGAAGATAAAATTGATTTTGGCAAAGACGTCGATAATGTTTATCCTACCTGCAAAGACGCTACTATTCTCTCGAAAAAGGATGGCTCAATACAAATTGCACTCAAAAATTTCTACAAAGGAAAATCAATATATCTATCGGGCTTCAAGTTCGCACCCGCCAATACCCGCCTGCTTCATCGTACATTGTACTGGGCGGCAGGCAGAGAGCAGGAATTCGGTTCATGGACTTGCAGCAATATAAACACAGATTGTGCGTTTTATCCCAACGAGGGAAAAATCGTTGTGATAAATAACAGCTCCGATGACGAAAAAACAAAAGTGTTCGATGCAGATGGAAAAACTATCGATGTCAAACTGAAACCTTACAGCATCGAAATTTTTAATATATAATAATGAGCTTGTCGCATGGGTATCTTGCCTGTGCATATACACGGTCAAGACGCCTCAAGCGGATATATAATAATTTTAATCCATATGGAATACTTCAGTCAGAGGTATGGAAACAGGCTCTCCTTTTTCGTTACATTCCATAATGCCGTCGTTCATGTAGTCCCACCATTTGCGAACAACTGGATTTGTGGGAAGGTCATCGGATGTATTGTCGTCGGAAAGCTTCTGAAACGCGAATAGAATTTGTGTTTCTTCATCGTAAAAGATGGAGTAATCGCTAATGCCTGCTTTCCTAAGCTCTTCGACCAGTTCAGGCCAGATTTCATCGTGCCTTTTTTTATATTCGATGTTGTTTCCACTGGTCAGTTTCATTTTAAATGCATTTCTTTTCATTTTTTGCCTTTCTATCAGAACCTTGTTCGTTAATAAGAATGGTATTATAGTAACCAATTCTATCGCTTTCAAAGTGAAAAGAGGACTCAAAACTTCTGACGCAAACTGAAACAATCAATAGATGAGAAGTTCTCATAAGTTTGTCCGGATTCAGCACTTTTATAGATATGCCCCCTATTATTCCTGCTTCCGTTGGATACTTGAATTTTGAACTTGACTGTGATAATTTCTTACATTAAACTTGGAATGATGTAGAAACAAGCTTACCAAGATTCTGACTGAACGAGTTGTAAAATTGTATGAGGAATGGCAATCATGAGAAAAGCTTTCACTTTGATTGAACTTTTAGTTGTAATTGCCATTATAGCGGTCTTAATGGCAATCCTGATGCCTGCATTGAACAGAACCAAGGAACAAGGAAAGCGAATTGCGTGTTTAAATAATCTTAAGCAAATGTCGCTTGCGTGGAACTTATACGCGGATGATTACAACGACAAACTTGTTAGCGGAGACACACACGCCAATGTGCCGGGGGCTTGGGTTCACTACGAGGATTCCATGAGCGAAGCCGAGAAACTACGCAATATCGAGACAGGCGCTCTTTTCACCTATGTTCCAAACATAAAGCTCTACAAATGTCCGACCGGCTATAGGGGTGAAGTGTGTACATACTCTATTCCCGACTATATGAACGGCCACGTTGCGATTCAAGGAGCCACTCCCAATCCGTTGAAAAACCGGAATGATATTCGTCATCCAGTGCAGCAGATTGTGTTTCTCGATGAAGGCAGGCTAAGCCTGTCAAGCTTTACAATCTATTATTATCAGGAACGCTGGTGGGACCAGGTTACATCAAGACATGGCGACGGCACGAATTTCTCTTTTGCCGATAGTCACAGCGAGTACTGGAAATGGAGTGATCCGCGCACAATGAAGATAGGTAAGACAGATTTGTATTCCACACCTGACGCGATTGACCCGGCTATTGACGATTATTATTGGAGCATTGGCAATACCGATATGCACCGTGTATCAAAAGGCTGCTTTGATGGCAAGCTTGGTTTCACTCCCTCGCCGCCTCAGTAATCTTCGTCTTTCGGCTGCGGCGGCAGGGCTCGTCAGAAAAGTCGCATACGTCTGACAATGAATTGCGCGAGCCCAATATTCTTGCATAGAAATTCTCACTTTAACCTGAAAGAAGCTTATTGTGCGTTCCGGTGTATAATTGGTTCTCCTTGTTGAACTTCAATCTTCAGACCTGAGAGGTCGAGGTTTTCTACGTTCTCAAGTGTAAATCCGCGCTGAGCTTTAATGTTACAATTTTCAAAAGTAACGTTAGTAATTGGGCTGTCCGGCAGGCCGTACATGTCACCGACATTATCTGTCGTTCCGGAAACATTGATTATCTTTACATTTCGCACGACCGGCAAAGGATCTGAAGGCGGCTTGGGATTTACCATCCTCCATGCCATATTGAACTCAAACGCTTTACGAGTATTTTTCAACTCGAATTTAAAGCGGATCGGTGCCCAGTTGTCCTCTTCCATAACGCTGTCGCGAATCTCAATATTGCGAATTCCACCGGACATCTCACTTCCCATAGATACACCGCCGTGCCCGTAACGGAAAATGGATTTTTCAACAAGCACGTTTTCTACTGGGCGATTCACTCTGCGTCCATCTTCGTCCTTACCGGACTTTATAGCGATGCAGTCGTCATTTACATCGATGTCCACACCGATGATATGAACGCCGTCACACGAATCGATATCAATACCGTCAGAGCTCGGGATGGTATGTTCTGCGCGTATGACAAGGTTTCTAATCTCAACTTTTTTACTGTAAAGCACAAATAGACACCAGCTTGCCTGGTTCTTGAATTTAAGGTTCTCCACTACCACATCATTACAGTTTTGAATGGCAATAAGACGCGGGCGTGCATAAGTGGGTAAATCCACCTCATGCATCTCATACGCAGGTGAATCAGGAGCAGGATGCAATCCGCCTTCGGGACCAAGGCTGGGCGGGCCTTTACGAACCGGGCCAACATTGTTGACAGAGTCGGATTGAACTCCCCGCGTTCCCCTAAATCCTCCAAAACCACCGCCAAATGCGCCTCGACCGCTGACTGAGGTCCTGAAAATGTCACCGGAGCCGTCAATAATACCCTTGCCGGTCATGCGGAAGCCGTTTACATCGAAAACGTTAACCAGCACACTAACCCACATGCGTTCCTCACCTTCCCAGCGTGTCTGGATCAGCTTATAGTCAGCCATATTCGTAGTGCCTTTAAGAACACCGTCGGCTTCTATTTCCAGATTAACACCTTGTTTGAAAAAGACCGCGCCGGTAATAAATGTGCCGGCGGGTATAACTACTGTGCCGCCTCCATCTGCTGCACATTTGTCGATAGCGTCCTGAATAGCTTTGGTATTTATAATATTGGGTTCGGTAACCGCACCGTAGTTGGTAATGACATAGCGTTTCGCTGGTTTGCTGCTTTCTTGCTCGGCTGTAAATAAAACGGTGCATGAAGCTAATAGTATGGTGACAGGCAAAACTAATTTATTGCATCTCATGATTAATATCCTTCTTGTTTTCGATTATAAAGGTTCAAGAGGCCAATTCAGAGATTCTGTGCGTGCCGTCTTGAGATACTCTTCTATTTGCGAGATCACTTTGGGATTTTCTGACGCAATATCATGCTCCTCAGCAAAATCTTTGGACAGGTCGAATAATATCAAGGGTTCGCCTCTCCTGAGCCTGATGGCTTTCCAATTCTTCCAGCGAACAGCCTGCTGGAAGCCGCTCTCAAAATATTCCCAGTAGAGAAACCTCTCGCTAAAGTCCTTCTGCTTTCCCATAAGCACAGACGCGATGCTCTTGCCGTCTATATTATCAGGCGGCTTAACTCCCGCGAACTCAGCGGCTGTCGGAAGCATGTCTGCAAAATACCACGGCAAATCGCTTGTCACACCGGCGCCGACCTTGCCGGGCCAGCGAGCCAGCATAGGTATGCGAATACCTCCTTCGTACAAGTCACGCTTATAGCCGCGAAGAGGCCCGTTCGAGTCGAAAAATTCGGCAACCCGCGTCTGCTCGGCTGTAGGTTCGGAACGAGGCCCGTTATCGGAACAGAAGAAGACAATAGTCTTTTCGTCAATCTTCTGGTCCTTCAACGCCTGCATGAACCTACCCATATTCTGATCCAGCCGATGAACCATACCCGCGAAGATTTTACATGGCTCTGTCCAGTCTTTGTCTTTATAAGGACCTAGGTCGGGAACCTGGTACGGGCTGTGGGGATTGTTATATGAAAGGTACAGGAAGCAAGGCCTGTCCTTATTGTTCTTCATAAAATCCATGGCTTCGTCAGTGCATATATCTGTACTGTATTTGCCTTGTCGGCCGTTCTGATTTTCAGCTATATCATAAAGCTCGCGATTTCGGAATCTCTGTGAAGGGAAGTAGCCGTCTGTCGGCGCGACATTCACGGTCCACCCGTAGAATTCGTCGAATCCGCGATCCATTGGTCCCGCTTTCGGGTCATATGCGCCCAAATGCCACTTTCCGACAAGGCAGGTCCTGTAGCCTGCTTTTTGCATCACATGTCCTACAGTAACATCTTCGTCTGTCAGGCTCATTCTGCGTACCTGGCGATTTCCCTTGTACCCGAGAGTGCCTCCGACAGTACACATATTCCCGCGAACACGTGTATGTCCCGTATGCTGTCCAGTCATTAAAACGCTGCGCGAAGGTGCGCAGATAGTGGAACCCGAATAACAGTTGGTAAAGCGTATCCCTTCTTCCGCAATTTTGTCAATATTGGGAGTTAGTATTTTCTGCTGCCCGTAGCAGCCCAAATTTCCGTAACCCAAATCATCGACCATAATATATACGATGTTGGGCTTGTCTTTAGAAGTTTCAGACGCTCCGAGTCGAAGCGGCAATGATGCTGTTGCAGCCCCAAGAGCGACGCTCTGTAAGAAGCGGCGTCTGTAAATGTTGCACTGCATTTTTATCGACCCTCATAAATTAACTGTATTAAAAAATGATTATATAGCCAAACTCCGAAAGCACAAGAGCAAAAATAAACCCAGCGCTTAAACCAAGTGCCGCGTTTATTTTTGTCTGTGAATAATTAACGACTGATTTCTGAGACGATTGTCACCGGGCCTATTAAACCTGATTCCGGCAAATTTGCGCCTCTGCCGCCAAAGCCAAAGCCGCCAAAACCTCCGAATCCCCGCCGTGAACCACCTCTGTTGAGAACTGCTTCATCGGGAACCATCCTGTCGCCTGTTTGACGATTTGTCCATTCATTGGTTACCTTAATTTCAAGCTGATTAATGCCTGGTTTTAAAGCATCGGTAACATCTGCGCGGTAGGGCGGCTTCCACAATGTTGTAACCGGCTTACCGTTTACAGAGACCTCAGCGATATCTCTTACAATGCCCAGATCGAGTATAACCTTCGACTGCTGCGCAAACCAGCTTTGTCGTGCCTGTATTGTCTTTGTATAAGTCGCAGTTCCTGAGTAATATTTCACTCCGTTTTCGGAATTTTCCGTCCAGGATTGAAGTTCCTGCATCTGGATTTTTTCCGGTCCGCCAAGTTCAGGATCGAAGCTCACATCCCACGAACCTTCGATTGTTGCAGCGATAGTTTCTGTGGGCTTCGGGAGTGTTCGCGAAACTTCGGAAGTCGGCTTGCTGAAAACTACAAATACCGATTCTCGTTGTTCAAGATGCAAAGGTATTGTAGTGAGATTATTTGCTATGTTGAACTCTGCCGGTTCAGTTTTTCCTGTATCCGGATGCCACAGCTCAGCTTCCCTGCCGCTTACACGGAAACGAGCCTGCACATCTACCGACTTATCAGTGCGGTTGGCAACGAAATAAAAGTCAGCGTCACTCGTGCGCCGGTGAATCCAGGCGATGTCGGAATCGAGCGGGCCTGCAAATTCAATGTCCCTTGGAAGCATGAGAGACACGCTGGTAAGTTCGTTCGGCAGTTCGCCTGTGATGGGATTAACCATCTGAGGAGTTACCAGGCCCACGACTTGTTCGAGCGGAAGTCCCCAGATCACCAGGCCTTTGCCGTAGAAATGGCGGTTGCGCTGGACCCCATCAAGGTCGCCCCAGATCTCGTTAGCCAGTGTCAGGACTTCCTGATCTGTGTTAGGATAACCATCCTGCAGGCTTGGAGACGCCACCGGTTTGGGACCGACCAGCGTTACTCCACCGAGAACAAGTTCCTTGATTTTCCTGAGAAGCTCGGGACGTATGCGATCAAGCTGCGGCAGCACAAGCACACGATAGCTCATGCCATCGGGCAGAACCATGCACCCATCGGCGCTGACACTCGTCAGCTTGAGCAGCGCATCGGCGTTTATTGTGTCGTAATCGTATCCCTCAGGAGGCGTGGGCTGGATGCCTGCGCCCCAGAAGGCTTCGCTGGAAGGTGCGCCTTCCTTGAGCAGATATACAAAATCCGCTACGAAACGTCCCTGCGAGAGCATGTATTGTGTGCGTGACATATAATCAAGGAAAGGCTTTGCCTGCTCTGCCCAGGTTATATTGC
>JARRRJ010000278.1:6818-7806 GCA_037380865.1 Sedimentisphaerales bacterium | reverse complement strand
TCAGGGAGAACGAAAATGGCTGAAGCAACTTATTCAAAAGGTCTTGAAGGCGTAATCGCCGCAGAGTCCGAGATATGTCAAATAAACGGCGCCGAAGGTAAACTTTACTATCGCGGCTATTCGATCGAAGATATGGCTCGTTATTCTTCGTTCGAGGAAACGACTTATCTTCTGCTTTATGAAAAACTGCCATCAAAAACAGAGCTTGCTGATTTCTCAATGCGCATGCGCGAGAGCAGACAAATCAATCCTGTCGTTCAGCACATGATTGCTAATTTTCCTCCGGCAGGTTCATCGATGGAACTGCTTCAGTCTGCGATTTCATATTTGAGCGGCACAGTAGAGCACCAGATAAAGCACTCTGCAACCTGCAACTGTCGCAGAACTCTGCATCAGATTGCCCAAATGGCAATAGTGCTCGCTACATATCAGCGTTTCAGAGAAGGTAAGGACTACCTTGAATCGCGAGATGATTTGTCACAAGGTGCAAACTTTCTATACCTGTTGCGAGGTGAAGAGCCTTCGGAAGCCGAAGGTAGAATGTTTGACACATGCCTCTTACTACATGCAGAGCATGGATTCAACGCTTCCACATTCACCTCGCGTGTTGTCGCTTCAACTTTTTCGACGTGCTATTGCAGCATCTCAGCGGCTATCGGTGCCCTGGCTGGTTTCCTGCACGGCGGTGCAAACGAGCATGTGATGGAAATGCTCGATGAAATAGGTTCGATAGATAACGTCGATGCATGGCTCGACAAAGCACTTGGTGAGCATCGCAAGGTTATGGGAATGGGACATCGAGTTTATAAAGCAAAAGACCCGCGTGCGATTGTAATGGAGCAAATGCTCAAGGAATTATCTGGGCTGAAGGACGATATGAGATATTATGATTTTTTGAAAAAAGTCGAAAAAGGCTTTCGCGAACGAATGGAAGAAAAAGGCAAGCCAATATACCCGAATGTTGACTTTTTCTCGGGCGCTGTCTATA
>JARRRJ010000278.1:0-6780 GCA_037380865.1 Sedimentisphaerales bacterium | reverse complement strand
CTTTGCAGCGGCTCGCTCTGCAGGCTGGCTCGCGCATATTCTCGAACAGCGAAAAGATAATAGAATTTTCAGGCCAAGAGCATTATATGTCGGGCCGCTTCCCCGAACATATGTGCCTCTCGAACAAAGGGAGGAAGGACAATCTGGCATCAGCATCGAGTGACAGAATTATTGTGATGCTCATTCCTTGAATTCCGCAACGAGGGCGCTTACGGATTCTTTTGCGTCGCCGAAAAGCATTCTGGTATTTTCTTTGAAGAAAAGTGGATTATCGACGCCTGCAAACCCGGGATTCAGGGAGCGTTTCATTACAATGCAGACTCTTGCTTTATCGACATTGACGATCGGCATTCCCCAGAGAGGACTGTTCTTTTCCTCGCGTGCGGCGGGATTCACCACGTCGTTTGCGCCAATTACAACCGCAACGTCAACTATTTCCATGTTAGGATTAACATCCTGAGGCTCGACGAGCTGTTCGTAAGGGACATTTGCTTCGGCCAGAAGCACGTTCATGTGTCCCGGCATTCTTCCTGCAACAGGATGAATGCAGTATTTGACATCTGTTCCGTTCTGGGCCATCAGGTCGCCAAGCTCATGTACAACATGCTGGGCCTGCGCGACGGCCATGCCGTAGCCGGGTACAAAGACGACGTTACTGGCCGCTTCAAGAATCAGGTACGCATCATGTACGTTTATCGGTTTGGCTTCGCCTTTGTACGCGGTTGCCTTTGCGGAAGTTGTCGAGCCGAATCCGCTGAATAAAACGTTTGCAAGGGAGCGGTTCATGGCTTTGCACATGATATTTGTGAGGATGATACCGGAAGCGCCGACAAGCGAGCCTGATACTATCAGGACGTTGTTATTGACTGTGAAGCCAGCCGCACATGCAGCAAGACCCGAGTAACTGTTCAGCAGGCAAATTACGACAGGCATATCTGCGCCGCCAATTCCTATCGTGCTTAAAACTCCCATAACTAACGAGAGAATAACAACACCTAACAAAGCAAAATACACACTTTTCAAAGCACCCGTCTCAGCCTGTCCTATCTGGTGGATGCAGAAATAGATTCCCAAAACAACAATTATAATTAATATAGCGGCATTTATAGCATTTTGTCCTTTATAGAGAACCGGTTTTCCCTTTATCATTCCAGCAAGTTTTCCGAACGCTATCAGGCTTCCTGAGAAAGTAATCGCTCCTATAATGACAGTGAGACACATGGCAATCATAGTGAAAAGTGTCGTAGTTTCGTCGGAAGCCCACCTTCCATGAAATTCCGAAAAACCTACCAGGAGACTTGCCAGTCCCCCGAAGCCATTGAAAAGTCCCACCATTTGCGGCATAGCTGTCATTTTTACAAATCGTGCCGCTGAAGCTCCTATCGCAGAACCAATTCCTGCAGAAGCAATGAGCCAGACCCACTTAATCTCCACCATTGCTGTAAGCGCAGTAACAATTGCAATTAACATACCGAAAGAAGAAATCAAGTTTCCTTTTCGCGCTGTCACAGGTGAGCTGAGCATCTTGAGGCCGAAAACGAAGAGAATCGAAGCGGCGATATAGCAGAGACCTCTGATAATTTCCGGGTTCATTTTTTCGCCTCACTCTTGTCTTTGCTCTTAAACATTTTCAACATGCGATCGGTCACAAGATAACCTCCGACAACATTAATCATGGCAAATGCTACTGCCAGGAAACTCAGTATCGTTACAGTTAGGCCATTACCTCCCTGACCCGCCACGATAAGAGCGCCAACGATAGTAATACCAGAAATGGCATTCGAGCCTGACATCAAAGGTGTATGAAGCTGGGATGGAACCTTTCTTATCAGCTCGACTCCGAGAAGCATCGCAAGAACAAAAACGAAGAATAGTAAAGGTAATGTCGTCGGGTCCATTTAAACAGGCCTCCCTTATTTCATAATCTCTTTTATCATTGGATTTACAATTTCGCCGTCGTGCGTAATAAGACAATCCTTCAGGATTTCATCTTCGCGATTGAGCACAAAGGTTTTCCGTTCCTTGTCCCAAAAATGCTCGACGAAATTGTATATATTGCTTGAAAACATCGTGCTGGCGGTAAGTGGTACGCGACGCTGAAGCTCCGGCAATCCTATTATAGTGACACCTTTTCGTTCAATTTCGCTACCGGATTCGGACGCTTCCACATTTCCTCCAGTATCAGCAGCGAGGTCAATTACTATACTTCCCTGCTTCATTTCATCGAGCATCTTGTTCGTTACAATCAAGGGTGCCTTTTTACCGAAAACCTTCGCGGTCGTAATTACTATGTCAGACGCCGCGCATTGCTTTGCCATTGCCTGCCTCTGTTTCTCGATCTGTTCGTCGGTAAGCTGTTTTGCATAGCCTTCCTTTGTTTGTCCCGTTTCGCCTATATCAATCTGCAGCGGCCTGGCTCCGAGTGAGACTATCTGTTCCTGAGCTTCGGGACGAACATCGAAAGCATCTACTCTTGCTCCAAGACGTTTCGCGGTTGCGATTGCCTGCAAGCCTGCGACGCCAGCTCCTATGATGAAAACACGTACGGGAGAAATTGTACCTGCGGCTGTCATCATCATGGGAAATATCTTCTTGAGACGCTCGGCACCAAGGATTACTGCAACATAACCTGCAAGGTTAGCCTGCGAACTTAGCACATCCATCTTCTGAGCGATTGTCGTGCGAAGGTTTTTTATATCTTCGTCACCCGGCGGACCAATTCTCAGAACAATTTGCGCGCCGGACATAGATTTGCTGCGGCCGGAAGAAATTTTTGAACCGGCTGCTTTATATTCCTTATCGCTAATACCGATGGATTTTCCAAGAGTGGCTTCTACCTCCAACTCGGCTCCCAGTTTTATTAATTTCCCTGCATCCGCCGGAAGCAAAGGAACTCGAGTTTCATCAACTTCTTTCTCTCTTGGGACGAAAACCTTCATTCAGACTCTCCGCCTTAACTTCTTCATTTCTTACTTAACATTTCTGTTAGCTTCAAATTCATTTTCATTCGTTTTTTAGAGCGTATGCTTTCTTTGGCAAAATGTCAATAGGTATAATGAGCCATTTGTATCGCGAAAATGCTCTGAGCGCAGAATTTATGCTGTTTTTTGTGAAAGTTTAATTAAAACTGTGCTTTCTTTTCTAATTTTCTTGCAAAAAGTGTCAAGGTAATATAGAGTATTGCCGGTTAGGATGATTTGGGGAATAGTGTAATGGTAGCACAACTGACTCTGGATCAGTTAGTCGGGGTTCGAGTCCCTGTTCCCCAGTTTCAGCTCAGCCTGTATCATCACGGATAGGGCGTCAGAATCTCCACAAAAGCTGAACACCCAACTCGGTAGTATTGTTTTTTGGCTCGTAGTAATAACTTGGCGAGACATATTCAAAATCAGATTGATCTATGTTCCAGTAACGAATGAATGGCTCAATAATTAGAACACCCATTTTTGTTCTATTCTGGAGTCTTAAAGAGCCTCGCAGGCCGTATCCACTTCTCTGGCGATTTTCAATGTCTGATTCTCCGATGTCACTTAAATAACTTTTTTGGAGACCCCAGGCGAGAATGTCAACTTCCAATTTAGTTCCCCATGCCCAGTTGTTTTCGAATTTACCGTCAAGTTGATAGGCGACGGGAATATAGATATAATTCGATTCTCTTCTGTACCCGTAAGGATCGAAAGAACTGTCATCTGTTAAGTAGCGATATCCCACACCTGTGGAAATCGATGCAAGCCAGTCTATATTCAGCTCGTCCACTCCTAACATGAGCCTCGTTTCGAATGTGTCATAGTCGATATCGTCTATTTTATAGGGCGTGCCATCGGACAATGCGCCGTCGTAATCAGCATTTCCCGTAGCGTACCTGAATTCTGCTCTGAACGCTACGCTTCCCGGAAGCAAAGGCTCATTTGCAGAAGGCGGGACCCACCAGCGATAGGTATAATTCAATACGCCGCCATAAAATACACCTTTGTCTTTAACTCCAGACTCTTTATAGGTGAATGAGTACATCTCGGGCCCAATTTCGATCGAATGTCTCTGTAGTGCCAGGTCGTAATCAGAAGCTTTCTTAGTCTGGAATACAGGTTCTGCTCCTTCAAAGGTTTCGGGAGTTTCGAATTCATTGCTGTCCGGCGTATCTACAGTATTCTCCGAAGTTACATTACCTGGCTCATTCGGCTCGTCAGCAAGCGTGATAGTTTGACATAGGACTGTTGTGCGGCAAAAGAAAGCGACAAATATGAATGCGAGACTTGGTAAAGATATTCTTTTCATTTCTTGTCATCCCTTCATAATAGAACCGTTATAGAAAGCTCTAACAAAATATTATACAAAGCTTCAGCAAAAACGAAATAAAAATCAGGATATTAACTCCTTCCCTGCAAAATATTTTTACAGCTTGAATTGCGCGATAAGGGGAGTATGGTCACTTGGACGTTCTTCAGTTCGGGGTTTTTTATCAATATAGCAGTTCGTACTTTTATCTGCCATTGGTTTGGTTGCCATTATATGGTCCAGCCTCCAGCCAATATTGTTCTTAAAAGTATTTCTCATCCTGTAATCCCAGAACGTATATTGGCCAGCTTCTTTGCAGTGTTTTCTGAATACATCCACAAGGCCCCAGTCCATGACTGTTTGTAGAGCTTTTTGAACATGGGGATTAAAACAAACATGACCAAGAAGCGTTACGGGATCATAAACATCGATTGGTTTAGGAGCAACGTTGAGATCGCCGAGCCAAACCAGGAGGTCTTCAGGTTTGAAATAAGAATCGAAAAGAAAGAGCAGCCTGTCAAACCATCTGAGCTTGTATTCGAACTGCTGAGATTCGGGCATATAACCCTGCGGCACATAAGTATTTACAATTGTGACGTTATTGATTTTTGCCGTAATTAAACGCGGCTCATCTTTGGGTTCGTCATCGAAACCATATCTTACGTTTTCAGCCTCCTCTCTACTGAAGATTGCAACGCCGTTATAACTTTTCTGGCCTTTGAATACATACTTGTAACCAATTTCGTCAAAGGCTTCACTGGGAAAATCCTTGTCCTGGACTTTTGTTTCCTGGACACATAAAACGTCGGGCTTATTTTCTGCGAGCCAGCTTGTTACTATGGGAAGCCTGGCACGCAGTGAATTGACATTAAAGGTGGCAATCTTCATTGTATTATCTCGTATCTCTCATTCGCGTTGAAAGTAAAATTAAATTACGTATCGTTTCAGTATCACGAGCGGTCAGCCAGCGATGCTCGAATTGCTTTTCCTGTGCAATCTGTGCAATTGCCATCAGAGCACGAAGGTGATAATTTCTCTCATCTTTGGTGCCAACCAGGACAAACATGATGCGGATCGGTTCTGTAGCATTCACGAATTTTATGCCGTCACGAGCGCGAACAAGCAGGATATCGAATTTCTTCCGTCCTTCGATAATTATGTGCGGTATAGCAAAACCAGGCTGAACTACTGTCCCGCCTTCCTCTTCGCGCTTTAGAAATTTCTCGAAAAGTACATATTCGTTAATGCCCAGCCTTTTTTCGAGTATTGTCGAAATTTGCCTGAAAACCTGCTCGGCCGTTTTCCTGCCTTCCATATCGACAATTTCACATTCCTTAATAAGTTTATCGAATCTGTCTTCAATTATTTCATCGCGTTCGAGCAAAATGTCACGCAGCTCGTTCTCGAGAGTCACAGTCTTCAGGTCTCTCGAAGTGACTCTCTCGACAATATGCATCGCGGCGGAAGCCCTGCTGACACGTGCAGAAGCATATAAAAAATACCATACTACGCTTAAAACTACAAAGCCAGCGGTTATAAGAAGCGGGATTTTTCCCATGTCAATAATCAAAAAGCCGTAAATTAGAATAGCCGTAATGTGAGCATAAGGATACAAGGGTGATTTGAACTGCGGCCGGTAGCTCTGTATCTTGCTCTCTCTCATAATGATCACACTGGCATTGTCGAGAATGAAGAGTATTATCATCAGTGTCGAAGCTGTCTTTACTAGTGCTTCGATGTCGAGAAAAATCAAAGCTCCTATCATAAAGCCGGCTGTGAGAATAACACTTATGTGAGGCGTTTTGAATTTTTGGCTGATTCTCGCCAGGGCAGGGGGGAGCAGGCCGTCTCTGCTCATTGCCATTGGACAGCGCGATGCGGAAAGTATGCCTCCATTCGCCGTAGTGACAAAAGCCGCGATTGCAGCAAAACCGAGAAGAATGAATCCCGGCAGGCCCATGAAATTTTCAGCGGCCGCGGATACAGGTAAATTTGTCTGAACCTGCTCCGTATCATTAATTATCGCTACAAGCTCCTGCTTATCCAGAACGCCGACTGTGATTACTACTACCCCAATATAAAACAAAGTGACAACAAACCAGGCAAGCAACATTCCCAAAGGGAGATTTCTTCCGGGATTCTTCACTTCTTCACCTATGCTTGCAACTTTAGTGAGTCCTCCATAACTGACAAAAACCAGTCCCGCCGTAGATAATACTGCCAACCAGCCTTTGCTCATAAAATTAGCATATCTGACAGATTTCACCGAGCCTGCACCGAACACCATGAAAATGGAGAGTATTAAAAGGAGAATAATCACCAGTACGATTTGCACCTTGCTTGCATGCTTGACACTGACAATATTCAGAACCGCAAAGAGAACGCAGCAGGCCAGGCCTATTCCTTTCAGGTGAAGTTGGTTGAACTCTCCGCCCATGGTCATTTGAAATATTGTCAGTGTCAAGCATGCAAGCAAGGTGCAAATCGTACTGGTGATTATTCTCC
>JARRRJ010000277.1:0-5796 GCA_037380865.1 Sedimentisphaerales bacterium | reverse complement strand
GAAGAGAATAGTATTAAGACCAGCTTGTTTTGCACCTTCTATCATTTGCTCTTTATCGTCTATAAATACTGCCTGCTCTGGCTTACAGCCCATTTTTTTGACTGTAATTTCATAAATTTTTTTCCGGGGCTTCGTTATTCCTTCAATACAGGAAAAGACCTGAAAATCAAAACAATTATAACGCTGCTCGATGAAAAAGTCCATCGCGGGAATTTCCGTATTGGATAAAAGTGCAGTTTTACAGCCGCTTTTTTGAAGCAATTCGGCAAGCGAAAACATCTCATTCCGTGGTCTGTAAACACTCACAAACGCCTCTTTCCAGAGAGAAGCCTGAGTTGGTTTCTCGACGTTCAAATCGCCGCATAGCAATTCCCAGAATAAATCTTCGCTGATAGAATTAGTTTGAAATTCTTCAAGAAATTTATGAAATTACAGTCAAAAATGTAAATACCTTATATGTAAAGCTATGGAGCATACAAATATTTGTGTATTATAGCAATATTTTAATAATGTTGCTGATTCTGCAGTTAAAGACCTTTGACGAATAAGGGCCCTCTTTCTATAATCTAAGTGACCCAATATTTATAATCTGTATGCAGGTAGTTATGGAATATGTGTTACTTTTTGCAATTGGTTCGGTATGCGGCTGTGTGCTTGTTTATTTCTTGAAGTACAAAGAAATCAAGCGATTCGAGCTTTCCGAAAAGGAAAAACAGGAGCAAATTGACCTGCTTCAGGAAGAACGCACGAAATTATCAGTTGAAATTGCTAAGTTCAGTGAGCAGCAAAAGGCATGGGAGGAAGCGGAGAAGAGATTCTCCGACTCATTTAAGGCTTTGTCTTCGGAGGCTCTGAAAAATAATAATTCGCAGTTTCTGGAGCTTGCGAAGCAGAACCTCGAGAAATACCAGGAAGGAGCAAAAGGAGAGCTTGAGAAGAGACAGCAGGCGATAGATAAACTGGTAGATCCACTTAAAGTGTCTTTGAAAAATGTTGATGATGTTCTCAAAAAGATACAATCAGACCATTCAGGCGTAAGGGAGAAAATCGAATCGCTTCTGACTTCCGAAGCGCAGCTTAAGAAGGAAACTGCCAATTTAGTCACGGCTTTGCGAAAACCTAATGTTCGAGGTCGATGGGGAGAAATGCAATTACGGCGGGTCGTAGAAATCGCGGGGATGGTGGGACATTGTGATTTTTTCGAGCAGCAAAGCACTAATTCTGAAGTCGGACGCTCCAGACCCGATATGATTATCAGATTGCCCAACCAGAGAACTATCATTGTCGACTCGAAAGTGCCTCTGGAAAGCTACCTGGATTCTCTCCAGGTTACTGACGAGCACAAACAGAAAGAAATGCTCCAGAGACACGCAAACCTTGTGCGAACGCATATTCGTAATCTTTCTGCAAAGAGCTATTGGGAGCAGTTTCAGCCTGCGCCGGAATTTGTGGTCTTGTTTTTACCTGGTGAGATGTTTTTCAGTGCCGCTCTCGAACAGGACCCGGCATTAATTGAGCTTGGAGTCGATAATCGGGTAATTCTGGCGACTCCCACGACGTTAATTGCGCTTTTGAGAGCGGTCGCCTACGGCTGGCAGCAGGAGCAAATTGCAGAAAATGCGCGAAAAATCAGCGATTTAGGCAAAACCCTGTATGACAGGATTTGTACTTTTGTCGAACATTTTGGTAATATAAAAAAAGGCCTGGATCGTGCGATTGACAGTTATAATAAGTCAGTCGGGTCGCTCGAAAGGAGCGTCCTGATTCCGGCACGGAAGCTCAAAGAGCTTGGAGTTACATCGAACAGGGATTTGGAAATACAGGAGCCTGTAGACAAAACTACAAGAACGATACAAACAAATGACATAAATGAAATGGATGACGGACAGGAATCTCTAACGAATCAAATCGCGGAAGAAGACAACTGATTCAAATAAAAAAGGAAAGTGAAAGGGGAAATAATGAAAAAGCAAATCAAGAATCCGTGTTTTGGGCTCGCAGTCTTTGTATCGGCTTTGTTTCTCGGCGATTTTTGCATAGGCCGGAGCGCAAACGAAATAGCTTATTATAACATGCCGGCCCTCTCGGATACGCTCCGGCAGGAGCAAAGCGGGAAGTCGGAACAGGGGATAGAATTATGTTACGGCACGAAAATCATTTTTGCTTCAGTTGAAGATGCCCAAAAAATCCTGACCCTAAAAGACCAATACATCGTTTCTCTCACGCCTTTCGACAGGCGAGTGAGATTGAATTCAAGAGAGCCCGTATCGGAACAGGAATTCCTGAGTTTTTTAAGGGAGCAGGCTCTATCGTGGTCTCAATATGAAAAGACCCGTATCCAGGTCATGATTAATAATCTTGCATATCGTCTCAAAGAATATGATTTGAACCTTCCCTCTGAAATAGTGCTAATAAAGACCACAGGCAAAGAAGACGGCGGAGCCGCATATACACGCGATAATGCAATCATATTGCCGCAAAATATATTGAATTCCCCCGGAGGGAATCTTGAACGATTGATTATTCACGAACTTTTTCACATCTTTACGAGGAATAATCTTAAAACCAGGGAAGCTTTGTACGCTGTAATCAACTTCAAGAAATCTGAAAAAGTCGAGCTGCCGCGGAAACTTCTCGATATAGAGCTGACAAATCCTGATGTTCCCGCTCAACGGTACTGCGTCGAAGTTGAAAAGCAGGGCGAAAGTATTAAAGTTATTCCGATGATCACGCTGCCCAACTTCGATGCTTCAGAAAGCAGGCCGTTTTTCAGCTATCTCAGGCTGGAACTTGTTGAAGTAGTGAGAGATGATTACGAATTCAGTTACGTGAGAAATGAAAACGATGAGCCGGTAGTTTTCAGCGCACAGGAGCTTCCCGATTATTTTAAGAAAATCGGGGAGAATACAGGCTACGTAATTCATCCCGAGGAAATTCTCGCAGACAATTTCGCGATGATGGTGATGGGACAGGAATCTGTCAAATCCAAATGGGTAATCGATGAAATGAGGATTCTGCTGGCAAACAAGAGCCCGCGAGGTGTTGGTGTCAATTGAGAAACAAGCAACTTTTTGATTTGGATTATAGTTTTTACAGGAGTACGAAATGTCAGATGCTTATGATGTAATAATTGTTGGCGCCGGTCCGGCCGGACTGGCCGCGGCGCTATACACTTCGAGAGACAGGTATAAAACGTTGATTGTCGAGAAGTTCATGCCGGGAGGACAAATCAATAATACCAATCGGATTGAAAACTATCCCGGCATCATAGAAACCGACGGTCCGAGTCTTATTCAAAACATGCAAAAACAGGTTGATAACTTCGGAGCCGAAATAAAAAACGGATGCGAAGTTGAGACTCTCGAGAAGCAGATGGATGGTAACATTTCCCTTGTCTGCAACGGAGAAAAGCTCGTGACAAAAGTCCTCATTCTGACACCGGGAAGCTCCTATCGCCATCTCAATATTCCCGGAGAAAAAGAATTCAGCGGCTCAGGAGTAAGCTATTGCGGCACATGCGACGCGCCTTTCTTCAAGGGAAAACACGTTATTTCAGTCGGCGGGGGCAATACTGCGGTAGAAGAAACTCTTCACATCGTGAAATTCGCTCGAAAAGTAACTATGATTCACCGCAGGGAACAGTTCAGAGCGTCACAGGTGCTCATCGAAGAGCTTATGGAAGAAGCGAAAAAACCTGACACG
Source organism: Sedimentisphaerales bacterium (assembly GCA_037380865.1). Classification (GTDB taxonomy): domain Bacteria; phylum Planctomycetota; class Phycisphaerae; order Sedimentisphaerales; family Anaerobacaceae; genus JAFGPS01. The sequence goes on along the minus strand of JARRRJ010000277.1, from coordinate 2,094 downwards.
AACCTGGAGATAAAATACAACACAGTTGCAACAGCAATTAAGGGCGATAAAAAAGTCGAGTCTGTTGTATTGAAAAACGTAAAGGACGAGAAGGAAGAGAATTATCCCTGTGACGGTGTGTTCATTTTTGTCGGTATGGTGCCCAATACAGGCTTTCTGAAAGGTTTTGTCGAACTGACTGAATGGGGATTCATTAACTGCGACTGCGGCTATCTTCGCACAAGTGTTCCCGGAGTCTTCGCTGCGGGTGACTGCAGGATCGGAGCTTCGATGCAATTAGCTACCGCGGTCGGTGACGGCGTAGTTGCCGCGATGATGATGAAACAGTACCTGCGAGATCCCGAATGGTGGAACTCGCCCGTGAGTGATTTATATCAGCCGACAGGCTGGTAAGAAAGAAGGTGACAAATACACGCAACATGGACGTGATGCTCATTCTGTAGGGCAATCGCTTTTTACTTTTGAGTTATTTGCCTGTTGACGTTAGCGAACGATTGGATTATTATTGAAATTCGAAGAACATTTTTGAAAAATGGGACTCCGTTCCCGTAAACTATATTCGCAGAAAGGAAATGGAATGGCTGGTAATGTAGTAGAACTAACGGATGAGACTTTCGACGATGCTATAAATTCTGATATGCCTGTGCTGGTAGATTTTTGGGCACCATGGTGCGGACCATGTAGAATGATAGCGACCAGCAAGAAAAATATCACAGAGGCAATAGACGAATTACTCTGAAAAAGTTGCGAGCATAATCTGGCAGAAAGGATAAGGGGCAAAGTCCAAATGCTGCTTTGGGCAGGAAGACAAAATAAAGAATGGATCGTAAAGCCCCCCGATGATGGTTGCGCAGAGCTTGCCCGTTCATTAAAAGTTTCACCTCTGACTGCACAGGTTTTGATAAATCGAGGAATAACCGACAACAAACAAGGTAATGTTTTCCTGAGACCCAGGCTGACAGAGCTAATCGAGCCTGATAGAATGCCCGGTATCAAACCTGCGGTCGAGCGAATAAAAGAAGCTCTTGCGAACAAAGAAAAAATCACAATTTACGGCGATTACGACGTTGACGGCATTACAGGTGTCTCGATTCTCTGGCAGGTCTTGAGACTTCTGGGCGGCAGCGTAGATTACTACATTCCCCATCGTATTGACGAAGGCTATGGTCTCAACATTGAAGCGATCGAATCACTCGCGAAATCAGGCGCGAATCTCCTTATCACAGTCGATTGCGGCATAACCGCTTTCGAGTCGGCTAAGCTCGCAAATGAGCTTGGTATAGATTTGATAATAACTGATCATCATCAGATAATAGACGAAGGCAACGGGAAACCCCCGAAAGTGCCGCACGCTTTGGCGATCGTACATCCCTCTCTCGACAAATCTTATCCGAACCAGGATTCCGCAGGCGCTATGGTAGCGTTCAAATTAGCCTGGGCAATTGCCAACGAATTCTCGTCGGGCGCCAGACTGCAGCCTGAGATACGCGAGTTTATGCTTTGCGCGACAAGTCTGGCAGCTATGGGAACCATCGCTGATATCGTCGATTTGCGAGGTGAGAACCGCGTTCTAACGAGCTTCGGGCTCAAAGCTCTTCCTGACAGCAAGCTTTCAGGTATTCAGGCTTTGCTTGAGACTCTTGGTTTGATCGGACAAAAACTGGATAGTTTCCATATCGGTTTTCGTCTGGCGCCCATGCTCAACGCGGCGGGGCGAATGGGACATGCTCGCCTGGCAGTTGAATTGCTCACTTCTGAAAGCCAGGCTCGCTCGATGCAGATCGCACAGTATCTCAAGGAACAAAATGACCAGCGTCAGAAAGTCGAGCGAAGGATGCTCAAAGAAGCAGTCGAAATGATAGTGCATCGCAACCTGAATCATCCGGATCGCAAGAGCATCGTGCTCGCATGCGAGAACTGGCACGTCGGCGTAATAGGCATTGTCGCGTCGAGAATCGTGGACAGGTACCACAGACCGACAATTTTGCTGGGACTGCCGCCCAATAACGAGAAGAGCGATTCAGGTGTCGGTGAAAGAATCATTGCCCAGGGTTCGGCGCGCTCGATTCCTGGTTTCAGCATGATAAGCGGCCT
>JARRRJ010000276.1:0-4629 GCA_037380865.1 Sedimentisphaerales bacterium | reverse complement strand
CTTAAGTTGTCCTGTGATTTGCCCGTCAGGCTGAATGAAACACGATGGATAAGGTGAGAAATACCCGCTTGAATTTGCCAAGCTGACCCAGAAATGATTGCATGCTGCATGGCACTGCATCGTCTGCCGCATAATGTGCGTGTGGACGCTCGGGCCTGGCTGCTTTGCATTATAAAATGATTGAAGAACACAGTTTACGCCTTGTTTGTAAAGCTCCCGGTACAGTTCGGGAAATCTCAGGTCGAAACAGATTAAGAGCGAGCATTTTACGTCGTTGACCTCGAAATTGACGAACCTGTTTCCCGGTGTCATTCGTTTCAAATCGCCGGCAGTACAGAACCTTTTATCATACCTGTCAGTAATTTTACCTTCAGGATTGATAAGATACAAACTGTTATGCGGCTTGTGCGGCTCCGTTAACCTGTGCGTACTTCCCAAAACCACCCAAATTTTCTTTTCCCTCGCAAGAGCCATTATCTTGAGCGTTTCTTCTTTGAGCAAATCCCAGTCATAATTATCGAAATTGGGAAAATCGGTTCCGACATAGCCGCTGAGAGCGCACTCCGAAAAATGTACAATGTCCGCTCCACCGACACTCGCTCTGTCAATATACCGACGAATGCTGAGCGAGTTCCTCTTTATCGACCTGCTAACCGCAAACTGGCATGTCGAAATTTTAAGTATATTTCTCGCCATTTTATTCTTACAAAAATTCTCTTTTATGTTAAAAATGCCGTTCTTATTTTTTTACTGGTAAGATAAAATCCATTTACGGTATTACTTTTAAGCCTAAATATCTTTCGAGAGGTTCGAAATCTTTATCACAGTGCAGTAAAGGCATCTGGTTTTCAACACAGAAGGTTGCAATCATAACATCTATAGTTTTTCTGATTGTAACGCCCATTTTTCTTAGATATCTGTAATTTTCAGCGCTATTTATCGCAGAATCTTTACCGAGCATTTCTCTAAAAATAAGAGAATCGAACAAATCGCGGGCTTTTCTGAAATCATTATCGTTTCGGAATCCCTGAAGCACTTCAGTTAAGATAATATCGCCGATTACAATAAGCTCATCTTCTAACAAAGAATCTAAAAGATTTGTTTGTTCTGTTATTTTTCCGTTAAAATAATCTATCCATACGGATGAATCTACGACTATCATCTATCTGTTCTCATCTTATCAAGATCACCAGACCATTTAAGTTTTCCACGAAAACGACGCAATCTCTTCTGGTCATTAAGGCTAATTAGTAATTTTAGTCCTTCTTCAATCGCTTTTTTCTTGGTTTTAAAGCCTGAAAGCTTAAGCGCAGTTTTAATTAAGTCATCATCAAGTACAACATTAGTTCTCATTATCCATTCCTTAAATGTGTATCATTATTGTAATTATACACATTAAGTAGCTGAAGGCAAAGTCAAAATTGTTACAAATCGAAATTTTTTTATAGAAAATGTAACTTATGATTTTATTTCATAATAAACCATGATAAGAACATTATGTTAGACCCATTTTCTCATCCAGACCAAAAATTATGTTCATGTTCTGGATGGCCTGGCCGGAAGCGCCTTTGACGAGATTGTCAATTGCAGAGAAACACACGAACATGTCTTTTACAAACGCGGGAAAGACGTGGCAATAGTTTGTGCCCGCAACGTCCTTCACTGCCGGGGCATTTTTGAGTATCTGAACGAAAGGCTCGCCTTGATAAAAATCGCGATAGAGTTTCTGCAACCGTTCGTTATCGAGTTTCTTTTTTGGTTTGCAGTAAACAGACGAGAGTATCCCCCTGTCAAAAGGTCCTACATGCGGCTGGAACAAAACTGTGACTTTTTTGCCTGCGACTTCGCTTGTGATTTGCTCGATTTCTGGACTATGACGATGCGTGCCTATACCATAAGGAAACAGGTTTTCGTTCATGTTCGGAAAATGAAATTTCACCGAAGGATTTTTCCCTGCGCCGGATGCTCCTGTAACTGCATTAACAATAATCATTTCCGTTTCGACAAGACCTGCTTTGAGCAACGGCGCGACAGCAAGCGATGCTCCCGTCGGATAGCAGCCCGGATTGGCAACAAGACTGGCATTCTTTATCTGCTCGCGGAAAAGCTCAGGCAGACCAAACGCGGCTTGCTTGAGGTTCTCTGTGTCTGTGTGCTTGACATAATATTTTTCGTAAGTCGCAACGTCTTTTATTCGATAATCCGCGCTGAAATCAATCACTTTAAGACCCGCGTCCAGGAGTTTCGGCACGAATCCCATCGAGACCTTATGCGGCAGACAGCACAGAGCTACATCAGTCATTTCCGCGAGCTTGTCCAAATCCAATGGCTCGATCTGCAAAGGACATCTTCCCTTGAACTGAGGAAAAATATCTTCGACTGCGCCGCATTCTTCAGGCAGGGCGGTTAGATATGTCAGCTCCGCCTGGTTATGGTTCAAAAGAATCTTTATGGACTCAGCGCCTGTATAGCCGCTCGCCCCGATTATTGCAACTTTTATCATTTTTTACCTCTAATAAAAACAGCCGCTAAGGTTCTCTCAGCGGCTATCGTAACAAACCTAAATAAATTCGCAAATTAACGCTTCGAGAACTGGAATCTCCTTCTCGCTCCGGCTTGTCCCGGCTTTTTCCTTTCGACCATTCTCGGATCGCGTGTTAACAAGCCGCTGTCTCTCAACGCCGGAACATAGCTCTTGTCGTAGCTCCTCAGCGCTCTTGCGACGCCGAGAAGGGACGCACCGGACTGGCCGGTAGTTCCGCCGCCTTTTACGTTAATATACACGTCGAACAAATTCTCCGCTTTTACCGTTTTAAGGGGAGCGAGCACGGAATTTCTATCCTGCTCTCTCTTGAAATACTCATCGAGTTCCTTTTTATTGACGAGCATTTTCCCGCTTCCGGGTTTAATCCGTACGCGAGCGACGGAGCTTTTCCGCCTGCCTGTTCCCCACCAGAAGCCGCTTTTAGGCTCAGTCGACGGTCCTGAAGGCTGCTGCTTCGGCTTCTCTTCAGTTACTTCCACTTCGGGATTTTCGATTTCGGTATCTGCCATAAGATATTTTCTTTACTAAAACAATTCTATTTTTTCTGGTTTCTGTGCATGGTTGTCGTGGTCCGGTCCACGATAAACCTTAAGTTTCTTGAGCATCTGCCTGCCCAGCGCGTTCTTTGGCATCATCCGTTTTACTGCCAGTTCAATCACTTTCTCAGGCTTCTTTTCCATCATATCAGTAAAACTGACGTATTTGTGCCCGCCGGGATACTGGGTATAATAATTATATTCCTTCGTCTCGGCTTTTTTGCCGGAAAGCCTGATTTTATCGGCATTTACAACAATTACGTAATCGCCTGTATCTACGTGCGGGGTGTAAGTAGGTTTGTTTTTACCCATCAAAATAGGCGCAATTTTAGCCGCCATCCGGCCCAGCGTCGCGCCGTCTGCGTCAACGAGAAGCCATTTTTGCTCGACTTCATTCTTTTTTGCCATAAAGCTCTTCATAGAAAAACTCTCTTTCATTATAGAAAAACGAATATTCTAACCGATTTGCAGATTCTGTCAAACCATTTTTTTCATAACTATTATCAACTTTTTCAAATTTCAGTGATTATCTCCAATCTGCGTCAGAACTGCCGGGGGATTCACGCCAGAATATCGCAGACATATGCCCAAGCCAGGCCCGAGAAAGCGATGCAGAAGTGAGCATCTTCTAATGAACATCTCTTTTCTTGCGTCGTCTTACGCTAAACGCTCCGAATAGTATCGCTGCGCCAACGATCATCAGGACCAGGATCGCAAAAAAGATTATTTCACCTGAGGTCCATTGCCTGTGTGCCAGCCTGGAAAAGAAATTTCTGACTATTTCAAATATCGTCTGTATTATGCTCTTTCTGCCCATCGTTCAAAAGCTCCAATATGATAAATCTGCTCGCAAACAATTTAGCATATCCCAGGGGCGTTTTCACGTTTTTAGTGACTAAACGGTAATCCTCAATTATTCTTTTATCATCCGCGAAAAACTTTTGTTTCCTGCGTATGAACATTTGAAAATTTTGTGTGATTTCGAGTCGCATCTCCGCATCCGATTCATTGATTTTTCCCAGGATTTCTTCAAGTGCTTCCTGCTGCTCGCTTTCCGGACAAAAAGTGCAATTCCAGCATAAGGCGGCAAGAGAAATTATGGCATGAAATTCTTCAGAATCCGAATCTCTCAGCATGGGCTGGGCAAATTCGAGAAGCACTTCAGACATCTTCCTCATAGAAGGGGTTTGTTCGTATCTGAGCGGCACGATTCTTTGAGAAGAGGAATTTTCCCTTTTTTTGAGCTTCCTTAACGTGCTCATATTTCATGCCTCCATACATTTTATTTAAGACGAGTTCTGCAAAAGCAGCGATTTACGAGCATCCCATTGAGTTGCCGCAGTTGAAGCATTTGTAGCATGTTCCGTTTCGTACGGTAATCGAGCCGCAGATGTCGCAGGCCGGCGCGTCATCAAGGAAATGGGCGAATTGCGAGCTGAATTCCTGCATTACTTTTGCTTCCGCCTGCACAGGCTCGGACTCATCGGTGACTATGGTGCTTATCAGTGCGCTAACTCGACTGGTCTGATTGGCGAGCCTGTTTGCCAG
>JARRRJ010000275.1:6937-7938 GCA_037380865.1 Sedimentisphaerales bacterium | reverse complement strand
TTCGTCATATGTGAAGAGATTTCCCGGAACATCACAATCAATATCGAAATAACCGCTATTGTCAATGAAGGTCGTTGTTGTTCTAATCTGCCATGGCCAGTTCGTGCCGTTCTGGTTTTTAAAGCCCGCAATCACATAAAGAGGATTATTTCTTTTTACGAGTTCCAGGCCATCGGGAACAGTAAAACTAAATACGATGGAGCCTCTGCCAGGGGAAGTAAGGGTTGCCTGGCGGCTCATATTGCCGTAACTGATATGACCCCGCTGGGTTGCATATTTGCCGTCGGGAGTCTCTATCCAGGGGCCAAAAGCCCAAAGGTAGAGAGTTGTTGTCCCCGTATGCTCGGAAGGATCGAGATAATATTCCACAGAGACACGCCATGTCTCGCCCGATACAAGCTGCTGACCATTATTTGAAGCATCGATACGTATCCAGCTCTTATTGTAATTCAACGTTTCATTAGAATTTGCCGAAGAAAAAGTATTGAGTTGCGAAATAATCACAATTGCAAAAAGAAATTTCAGTGCTTGACTTTTTTCACCCATTTTCGACTCCTGACTGATTTTCAGTTCTTTATAATGGTTGAGCGTTGTGAGCTATATACTTTTCGAAAAATCGAACATATATTTTCAATTTCACGAGAATGATAAAACATAATAAGCTTCTCAGCTTAAAATTCTCAAAACGCCTGCTCCTTGAATTTTACCCTGCTTGAGCAGAATCAGCACATCATTTGCCTCGTCCAGATCGAAGAGCTGAACTTCGGGGACAATAGGAATTTCCGCGGCTAAAGGCAGAAACTCTTCTGCGTCTTGACGAGTAATGTTGGCAGTGCTCTTGATTTCCTTTTCGAGCCATAAATGTGTTGGGTAATCCAGCTCGAGCAAAGCATCTTTGTCTTTGTCCTCCTTCCTGATTGCATTGACTACGACTCTGCCGCCTTTTTCCATTACTTTCAGCGCCTCGACAATCGGCTTCCAAACGGGAGTAAAATCAATCG
>JARRRJ010000275.1:0-6916 GCA_037380865.1 Sedimentisphaerales bacterium | reverse complement strand
ATTAAGCTTCTGCGGCGGTTTTTCTCCTGTGGCTCCAATCCAGTCGGCGCCGAGTTTCAATGCCATGTCCTGGTGTTCTTTTTGTCCGGGCCTGGTATAAACGAATACTTTTGAATTTTTAAACTTATGTTTTACAACCTGTATGGCTATATGCGCCGAGGCGCCAAACCCGAAGAGTCCGAGGACCTGGCCGTCTTGCAGACCTGTTAATCTCAGGGCCCTGTAACCAATCGCTCCGGCACACAGAAGCGGCGGGGCGGCTGTATCGGAAAACCTGTCCGGAATCGGGTAGGCAAAATCTTCGCCGATTACAGTGTATTCCGCGTAACCTCCGTTTGCATCGCAGCCTGTACCTTTGAAATCGTCACACAGGTTTTCATTGCCGGCCAGGCAAAAATTACAGTGTCCGCAGGCTGAATTTATCCACGCGATTCCTACTCTGTCTCCAGGCTTAAACCTGTTGGCTCCCTGTCCGAGACTGTCGACTCTTCCTACAATCTGGTGTCCCGGCACGACAGGCAAAATCGTATCGAGTCTTCCTTCTATTTCATCGAGATCCGTGTGACATACGCCGCACGTGCTCACTTTTATCCTGATTTGCTTGTCACCTGGTTCGGGAATTGGCATGTCCACCAGCTCAAGCGGTTTCTCCTCTATCGGAGATGGATTTTTAAGTGCCACAGCTTTCATGAGTCATTCCTTTGCACAATTTCGCATTCCATTATAGCAACCGGTTATATACTGTTGTCCGACGGCACTTTATATATAGAACAGAGACCAGAATAAGAAGGAATGTCTTTTTATTGCTTGACAGAAAGGTCTTTTAAGGTTATAAGTCCTATAAAAGAGGATTTTGCCCTCAATCCGGGGCTTTTTTAATAGGAAGCGTTAGTTCCTATAAACTCTGAGGCGAATTCTCTTGACAAAAAGGGTGGTTTTTAGTATATTAAACTATAAATAATATATCGGAGGTTGGTGTGGTGAAAACTCTGTGTTACCCTTTTTCATTTGTTTTCTCTCACCTGGGCCTCCCAAAAATCAAGAAGCGGCAAATATATGAAAAAGCTATTTTGCTGCGGGGGATTCGAATATGAATAATAAATTCGAGAAATTGGCCATGAATAGTCAAAGAAGATGTTTTTTAAAGGCAAGCAGGGTCCTTCTTGTCCTGGTAGCTGTTATACTAATGTCATCAATGGCAGGAAGCGCCGGCGCCAAGTCGCTCTATGTCCTGTGCAATGTCGGAGGTTTGTCACAACCGCTTCAGATGTACGATATTAATGCAGACGGGACGCTTGCTTTTCAGGAACAATATATTATTCCCAGGTATAATATGGGAGCTTCCGGTGTAGCCATGGATTCAGACTCCGGCTATCTATTTGTCATATACAAATACTGGAGCTACATTCTGGTGATAAATTCAAAAACCATGATCGCGAAGGATATGATATACGCTCCCGGCGCTCAGAACCTTGCCGGGATTGCTTATGATTACTCGAAGAATCTTCTTTATTGTGTTGATCGCAACAGAAACCGGGTCTGGATCTTTGACTGGAATCGGGATAACGCCAAACTTACTCTTGTTGCGGGATCGCCTGTTACGTTGAAAAATGCAACTGCTCGCGGCATAGCCCTCGATGAAATAGACGAACTGCTTTACGTGACCAATTCCACTAATAAGATAAACGTGTACAGCACCATAGACTGGTCGCTTCAGAGAACCATTACACTCAATCGTACGGTTGAATGCGTCGCTTTGGACCTCAAGAACGGCTATCTCTATGCCGGCGGTGCGTATGTCGGAAATCCTTATCTTACGCAATATCATGTGTCGTCAGGCAGATTATCAGAGGCGGTAGTGGAGTCTGATGCGAACGCAGGCGTAGCAGCGGTGGCAGTCGACCCAAACAGCAGTAAAGTATATGCCACTACGGATAATGATAATATACTGTCCGGTGGCGATAAAATTCGAATATATGATAAATTGCTTCACCCGATAGACGTTGTGAACAATGTTACAAATCCGACCTGCCTGGTTATTCCGGGAAAAGACGTCGGATATAATCCGCTCGGCCTGAGGAAAAGCGTAGTGAAAGTTGTAAACGGCGACGGCTCGGACGATAACTCTATAGACGCGGGTGACCTCGTAACATATCGGATTTGTTTTAGTAACAAGGATAATGATTTTACTGTTCAGGATGTTTATGTTGAGGATAATCTTCCCGATGAAGTGAGTTTTGTCAGCGCCAGCGACGACGGACTCTACGGCCAGTACGATCCCGCCACACATACTTATGCATGGTTATACCCGACACTGGTAACGGGATCCACAGCATGTCTTGATATAACCGTTAAGGTTAACGAAAATGTACCTCCGAGAACTACTATTGTAAACTCCGTTACGATAAATAGTAATACTACTCCCCAAAGTACGACCAATTCAGAGATTATTACGGCAAGCAATCCTCTTAAGGTAAAAAAGACTGTTTTCGGAGCAGTTGACGGTCAGGCAAAGTGGGTCGACGTCAACGAGGTAATAACTTATGATATCTATGTGAGTAATAACGACAACGATTTCTCTGCAACGGATGTGGTAATCACCGACACGCTTCCGGGAGCTGAGATCTTCGTAAAAGCGGATGATGACAATGTCTTCGGATCGTACGATGCGGCTACACACTCGTTTACCTGGTCCATCCCTACTCTGGCTCCCAGGGAATCGCTTTACCTGGGAATAACAGTTCGACTTAAAGAAGATACTCCCGAAGGAACTACTGTCACGAACACTGTGACTACAAGAAGTCTCGAAACAGCTTCTTCTTCGTCAAGCGTGGATGTCAGAGTCGGCCAGGGACCACTTCTCGTGGAAAGTGTCCAGGTCACTCCTTCCACAATCAGGCGTGACGGCGCCCTTACAGGCATTATGGTTGTGGTGGAAATGCCTCAGGGTATCAACGTGAAGGACGTTAAGAATACGCCGTTGCTTTTATCAGTAGTAGGGGACCAGGATGCCATGTCCGTGCCGGCAAATGGGGACCAGCTTGTAACCTCTTCGTTAGGTAAAACCTATGTCATAGCTGTGTTCGACAAGCAAATCCTTATGGACGCGATAGAGGGATACGGCCCCAAGAGCATTCAGATTGAGGGTACTTTGACGAACGGCGGCTTCTTTGCAGGGTACACTACAATAAATATTTCCCGATTTGCTGGTAATTGAATTGCTTCCTGTGACTCAAGCTTGAACTGATAATTCCAAATCCAACGAAGGGTGTGCAGAAAACCTATACGCACGTCTACATAGGAGAGCTTATTCAAGGCACTTCTGTCCGTTTTATAGCCGAAGCGATATCCTCAGAATTTCCAGGTTGTGCTTACTCCTATACCCCATGCATCATCAGTAAGCTGTGCTTCTGTAACCAGAGTGTTATTATTCCCGAGGTTCCACTGAGCACCCAGGAATCCGCCAATCTGAGATTCTTCCCTGATTTCATGTGAAGCGGAAAAAGTGTCGGACATAAGCGGCGGAGACACTGTGCTGCCGCACAAGTCAAAGTCGCCTTTCACAAAATCCAGAAATGGGCCGCCATAAATACGAAGCATATTCTCGTATTCTATCGTAGGTCCGATAGCTAACTGAAATTCCCAGTATTTAATCTCAGCTTCCCCGCTGAAACTTGGATCACTTTCGTCTGTAACATCACTCTTGCCCGGATGCGCCCAGTTTACCTGGAAGATTGCACCCCATGTTACGTTATCCTGCTCATAAAAAGTTGTCCTTGTTCCCAATCCCCAAGAAAAACCGAAATCACCGTCAAAATCAGCGTACTCGTGACCTACTGTGTCGTCAGCCAATACCTCTTTGATGTTATCGGTTCCGTCTGTTGCGCCAAGACGTACGAAAAAGTCCCAATCCTCGAAGATGTTCGTATCGATTCGAGCTGAAATCATCGTAGATTGCAGTTTTTTGATCTTATATTCAGTATAATCTGGAATAACAATTGACGGGCCTATAAGCGGCTGCTGAACTTCCGTAATATCACCGAAGGTCTGAAGATCCATTTCACTGTAACCGAACTCCAGGCCAATTGCACTTTCTCCTTCCTGAAGAAGAGACCTTGGCGGACCCATGATTGTTAGACCGAAAGCAGTCGAATTGCATGCCAATTGTGCAAGACTAAACATAAAGACGCCCGTAAGAGCAACCCTAATCAGACTATGCTTTTTCATAAGTTATTTCCTTTCTTTGAAATCTGTTACGACTCCATAATCAAATAACATATCGACACAATTCGATAATATATTTCCCTTTTTTTCTTCTTTCTCTATTTTAACACAGAAAAATATAAATTGCACAAAAATTTGCAAAAAAATAAGGACCTATAATAATTTTGAGTAGGGAGTGGTTTTCTCCCTGTATCTGCCAATCTGGCTGAAATTGGGAAGGGATAATGCGAATGTTTTGCCAAAAAACGGCCTTTAATGACTGCTCTGAAAAAAATAGTAGGGCTTCGGACCGTTTTTCCGGTATTCTCGCCAAAAAAAGACTCCTGTTCTTACTTTCGTAAGGAAACAGGAGTCTTGTTTCCTGGTTATCAGCTAATCAAACGGTTTTTCTACTGCTCGCCAAAGCGCTGCCGCAGTTTCATAATCGTCTGATTGATTATAAAAACAGACACCAATATAAAATACTACTGCTCTATTCGATCATCGTTCCGTCGTCACGGTTTGCAATTTCGAGCGTGTAAGTACCAGCTTCCAGGGTATATACCAAATCCGGGTCGCCATCGTTAGCGCCTGCTACAGCATTTACCCAGTGCCAGAATGCCCCTTCGGCAAAGTTATTGCTATCCACCCAGCCGTCTGTGAGGACTGCTTCATCGCCGTCTATTGTTGAGATAGCAGAAGCACCCTGTATTCGTATCCAGACACCATCGCTATTGTCGTAACCATAGACGCGCAAACCAATCAGGTAGTCTCCGCCTGAAACTGTGAAACTGTAGGTAGCAGTGGCATCAGGAGCCGGGGAGGCGGTGCCGTCGTCACCTGCACCATTCGCCTTGCCGATATACTGACCGCCGGAAGCGCCGGGCAGTGTTGTAAGCTTCTCATATGGTGCTGTAACGTTTCCTGATTCAGCTTCAATCCACGTATCTTCAGGGACAACAGGAGCAACACGATACAAACGAATATCATCAATTAAGATGTGACTTTCCACGCCGGAACCGGCTTTCTCAAGTCCTATTGTGATTGACTGAACATTCGCCAGGTTTATGTTGAACTCTGAGAGATCAACATTCCATTGCCGCCATGCAGGCCGGGTCAGGTTTAGCAGGTCGCCGTCATAGTATACTTTCGAGTTATTGAGCTTAACATAGAGCTTATCAGCCGAGTTGCCGATATTGCCGTAGAACCACATGACTAATGTTTCCGGAGAACCTTTTGTCCAGTTACTGCCTATCTTAAGATTGGATGTATTGGCGACAACTTCTGACTTAGACGCACTGGTGACGTTGTAATAAAGAGGTGCCGATTGTCTACCGCTGTAAACGATATCTTCCTCGCAGAACGGCTCATATTCATTTCCCATTCGCGAGCCGCCGTAAGTAGTATCAGTTAGACCGTCAATCCAGGTATCCCAGACCGTGTAAGGCTGGGTATTGTTGTAGTCTTCGAAATCGTCGACGATGACATAAGCCTGCGTGGCAAAGTTCCAAACGTTGCCCTCCCATAAAGCGGGAACTTCAGCGCTATTTACTTCATCTACGCGCCAATAGTAAGTTTGACCGAGCGCCAGATTCGGCGAGTAACTGTTGTTGCTCACTGTATTGACAGGAGCGTTGCCATCTATCACCATCTGCTCGATCGTACTGAGGTAGACCTTGTGTTGTGCAGCATCTCTACCGGCACGCCAACTGAGAGTTGCGCCTATAGGTACATCGAGAGCTCCGTCCTCAGGCATAGGTTCTCTTGCCCAGACTGGGATGTATGTGAATCTGACTTCGCTAAGTCCGGAAACAGTCATTCCCCAGTTCGTTTGCTGTTTGATACGAACGGATGCTGCACCTACGTCACCAAGATCAACGACGGTATTGTACTTGTATGTATTCGTTCCGGTTCCCTGTGCAAACTCCGGCACGTCAGGTACTTCAGTCCAGGTCTGGCCGTCAAGAGAATACTCGACTATGACATCCTTAAAGCCTGCTTTTAGCAGCATGGGATAATTGTAATTCCAGACCAGCATCTGGTGGAGTTTATAGATTTTGTCGAAATCAAACTGAATCCATACACTGTTTGGTGCGCCCGGACCGCTGAGCCACATCTGGGGCTGGGTATTCAAATGCAAATCCATATCACTCTCAACCAATCCCGCTTCGTTTATGGTATCGTTCGGGTCGTAAACTCCATAGCTGCTTGACGCTCTCGCTGTTATGTCCGACGCGGGAACCTTAATGGCAACAGGTTCGACTGTAAAGCTCCAAACCTTGCCTTTGTAGGTTCCTGGAGCCGATGGGGAATTCACTTCATCGACACGCCAGTAATAAGTCATATCGAACTCAAGTCTTCCTATATCATAGTTGTTGACATCAATACCTTCCTGCATCACAGTACTGAGGGGAGATGTTGTCGTAGCGTCATTTACATCGTTGAAATCGGTGCCGAAGAACAGATTATGCGAGGATGCAAATATTCCCGGTGTCCAGCTCAGAACTACATCGTGTGTAATATCTGTACCCTCATCGGCTGGATTCGGATTGTACGCGGAACCACACGGCGCCGGTTCAGAAGTAAGCTGAATATTATCAACAACAGCCCATGAACCAGCATCTGTGCCTTGACCCGGAAGGTTGGCAATACGAATCCACAACATATCTATCGTGTTGGCCGAACTGAGATCCAAAGGAGACGTAAAGTTGTG
>JARRRJ010000274.1:0-4107 GCA_037380865.1 Sedimentisphaerales bacterium | reverse complement strand
GCCGGACTTGTTTAGTCCAGCTTTTCCAAAATTGCACTTATTATGAAATTAATTCTCTACTTTAAGTTTTTCTATTGTCTCACGAGCATTTTTGAGAGGGAATTTATCCGGATCGCGAGTACCTTCGCCAACTTTTAAGCAATTCTCGAAAGCTTCAATTCCTTTTTCCTTTTGTCCGGTTTCGAAATACGAGTCACCAAGGTAAAGATAAGTTGCTTCCATTCCTCCTAAATGTCCATATTCTTCAATTTCGGTTAAGAAAGCTTCAATACCTTTTTCCGGCTGATTAAGCCAGCTGTAACATATACCAGTCATCATTAAAGCATTAGCTGCATAAGTACCATTATTCAAATCGGGATATTTCTCATAGACTTGTTTATACAATTCGAGAGCTTCGGCATATTTCCTTTCTTTATGGAACAAGTTTTCTGCCTTATCCATTAAATTTTTCGCTTGTCTTTGTTTTTCAGGATCATTTACAATATGGATTACTTTTGCATTTTCCGGCATCTCAAAATTAAACGTTTCATCTGGAATATCTTCGTTATAAACAAAACTGTTCGCATATATATTTACAGGGTCTTTATAATTCGGATTGTTCCATTGCTTACCCTCTATTATCAGCTTGCTTTCAACATCGAAAACAAACGCGAAGGAGGCATCGATTTTTTTAAAGCTGCAATTAACAGATACGATTTCCCGGCCCGTTTTTTCGTCTGTTAAAAATTCCTCCTGCCAGTCATGCGCCAAAAGTTTGAATGATTTCATTATTTTTCCTTTTAACCATGGACTGAGTTCTATAATTTCAGAACATAAGGTCAGGTTGTTACGGATAGAACTGCCTTCGAAAACCTGCACCCTTTTAGAGCCTGGTTTTCGACTATATGCCTTATCGCCGCGAACAACAACAATTTCACGTGGAGATTCGAAACGCATCAGTAAGTTATTATTTTCACTGTCAAATTTCACCCAGCATTTAAATTCCAGGTAATTCGAGCTGTCATATACAGTCGTTCCTGAAATTATAACAGATTTGGTTTCTTTAAGAGCCTGAATGGTTTGTTCGATTGCCCATGCAGGTGTCGTAAGTCGGTCTATAATTGTAACTGAAAGTGCAACAGCAATTAATATCACTGCCGCAGAAGCTATTTTGGATATGTTGTTTTTCATAATTATTCTCCATATATTTAACCTGTTTTCAGGCAAATTTATTTGTGTTAATTTCTGATGTGTATTTAAGACATCAGTCAATAGTCGTTTTTTCAGTGTCTCACTGGCGATAAAATTTAAGTCTTTCTTTATTTTGTTTTCCATTGATTTTTTGGATTTCATTTTCGAGCCTCACCATTAAGTAAAGACCTTAATTTTTCCAGGCCGTACCTGTACCTGCCCTGGATTGTATTTACGGATACACCCTGAAGTTTGGCTATCTCCCTGAACTTCATCTGCCCTTTTAAGCGAAGCACGATTACTTCTCGCTGCTCGTCGGGAATCTGGGCTATCGCATGATTCAGCCGTCTTGATTCTTCTGTAGATATAATCGAATCCTCAGGTGTGTTAAAATGCAAATCTTTAGATTCCCGTTTATTTGGATGAACTGATTCTTTTATGCCAGCCCTGATTTTATCGCGGGCACGATTGACAACGCAAATTGTCAGGAAGCTCTTGAGATTTCCTATCAGCTTGAAATCTGACGCAGATTCGGCAAAACTGACAAATACGTCATGTACAACGTCCTCGGCTTCGCTTTGATTATGTAAAAGAGCCATAGCTAACGTTAGCAGATAGTTGAGATATTTTTCATAGATGCGCTGCAAAGCTTCTTTGCTGCCGCGTTTGAATCGCCATTTAAGCATTTCATCTTCTATCATATACCAACTTTCCGTTTGTCCTAAGAACGACCGTTCAACATTAATAACACGATTGAGCAACTTGTTTTAGTATAAAAAAAGAAAAAAACGCGCATGTTTCCTGGCATTATATTCTCAATTTTAACATAAGGCGCATAAAAAGGCCGGGCAACTCGACCCGGCCTTTTTTGGATGCAATCAGGTTATGAGGTTACTTGTGCTATTTGGGTTCCCCGACGGTCCAGATGATTTCGGTTCCGTCGCTGAGAATATATTTTTCTCGCTTGAAGGAAAACACGCGATCCTTCGCAACCTCTTCGTAACTACCGAGATTTTCATTCTGTCCAGCCTGCCTGAGTCGACGCCATTCCTGGAATTGTGCATCGCTTAGTGCGAACTTACCTCCGGCACTTTCACGCATATCGACTGTCCGACCGTCCGAAAGTACATACTCATATACATGCACTTTCATCTCGATGGTGCCTTCTACCATCGTTGTCTCGACCTTGAGCAACTGTCTCTTATCCTGCTGTCTCAGTTGTTCGATCTCATCCAGATCCCTTCTTGTCAGTTCCACATCAGTTACCAGGTTGTCGTCTACTGTGACGGCGTCCCGACCATCTTTGGAAATAAAAATCTGATGGCCGGTATCGTCTTTACCCATGTAAAGGTACCTTCCAATACCCACACCCACTACAGAAATGGCTCCGGTGCCTATCAGAATAAAAACAGCTGCGGCAACCTTCCAGTTTGTGATTTTCAAAGACATTATTGGTCTCCTTTCAATTCTATCGAGAACCTCTCGGCGCAGTTTTTGCCGATGTTGATGTGACGCAAGTTCCGGCGGTACAACGCTCTTGAGGTATCTGTCGATTTTTTCTATGTTCTTTTTCATTGTTCTGTTCCTAACTACTCCGGCAGCACGCCCCAACGCACCAGGATATCCTGCAGTTCGGCCAGCCCGCGATGCAACTGGGATTTAATCGTGCCTTCTTTTTTACCGGTAATTTCACTTATTTGCTGTATTGTTTTGTCTTCGAAATATCTCAGGATAATTACTGTTCGATACTTTATTCGCAGTTTTAGCAGCGCTCTATGTACCATTCGATATTCCTCACATTCCGACGCACTGTCGCAGGCTGACACAGCATTGCTTTCATAGCGTCGATTTTGTTCACTCTGGTCAACGGTTGTCACAAGTTTTTGACGCCGCCAGTACATCCGGACTTCGTTGGTTGCGATGCGATAGAGCCAGGCCCGGAAGGGGATGCTTCTCCACTTGTATCGCCCAATGTGTCTGAATGCCGCGAGAAATACATTGGAAGTCAAATCCTCGGTGATAGTGCCATTAAAGACACAGTGATAAATATAGCCCAGTACTAAACTGAAATATTTGTCATAGAGCTTTGCAAATGCTTCTTTGTCTTTTGCGGCCTCCGATACAAGTATGTCATCCTCGTCAACGATGTTACTTACCAGCCGCAGCCTGCACTTTAATGCGTCTTCTGTCATTCTGTAACTCCGGAGTCGGTTCTCACCTATCATAATGCATAAATCGCAGAAAGGTTGCATTTAATATTGATTTTTGCAAATAAAAAAAGCCGGGCTACCGTAAATCCCGGCATTGAGTACGATTGTGCTTATCCAAAAAGTTATTTAGATATGACCGCTTCGACCTGCTTCAGTTTCTCCGGGATGAAAGTTTCTGCGTGAAGGTCGCCAAAGATGACACGGTATTCATTATCCGAGAGCTTCCAGCGCATCAGGACTTTGTCTGTATCTTTGGGAGTGACAGTCTTTCCATAATATGCAAAGTCCTTATTAGCGCTAGCCAGCTCAAGACAGAATTTGTTCAGGAGCCTGACAGGTTTCAGGGCATCCATTTTCTTGTTATCTCTCTCAAGTCCTGTAAGTTCTTTTAGCTGTTCCTTTAATTGCAGTCCGGCGATTGTTTCACTTTTTTCAGATTCAGCCCAAAGAATAGTCAAATCAATTTTCTCCGGATAATTACCGAACAATTCCACACACTGCTTAAGACCCTCGATGGTGTTTTCTTCATTGGCCGGCTCAGGAAATTCATCCTGAATCGTGTACCCCTCCGGTATGGGTGGTGCTTCAAATTTGGAAGCACTAACAGGGATATCCCACTGAAATGCATCGTCCACCTGCTGGATGAATATCATGGCATCGCTATCTCCTTCAGGCACCTCAAGAACGCTTGTGAGATATTTGATCCGAACGGGTAAGAGCGTCTTGA
>JARRRJ010000273.1:0-4429 GCA_037380865.1 Sedimentisphaerales bacterium | reverse complement strand
CACAGATTAACAAAGAAGTTCTCAAGAGTCGGCCGGAATTCATAAAGGTATCTCTGCCGGGCAGTGAACATGTTCCCTTAGAACTTGAACTTTGTTCCGGCAGCATTTTACGAATCAATCCCGGCTCAGATACCAAAACATTAAGCAGTGTCCTTTCAGCTCTGCATGAGGTGGGGCTGTGTTAACACTTCCGTCATCGGTAAAGATATTTATATATACACAACCTGCGAACATGCGATGCGGATTTAACAAGCTCTCGATGCTGACAGAAAATATTATGCTATAGACTTATCTGTTTTTATTGTTCTGTTTTTTATTGCGGCGTTACCCAAAGGACAAAACCACCACCTTTTTCCATATGCACATTGATTTTCTGACCTTTCTTAACGATAGTATTTTCAACGTTCATCTCTGCCGCTGCGTCTTTTATATCGCTTACTTTTACAGCCTTATAAATATCTGAGCCAAGGAAAGACAAATCGAGAGAATAATTTTTAGCATTGTTTGCATTTCCATTTATGATCCCTATGAACCAATCTTTGCCTGATCTTCTCGCAATAGCAGCAAGCTCGCCAATGTCACTGCCGGGAAGAACAATAGTTTCATCCCAGACAGATTTTATATTCTTGATGACTTCGATGGCTTTACTGCTCTCGTAATACTTCCAGTTATCAGCCCAGTGCATCATAGGAGAAGTAGTAGTAATAACCGATGCAAGTTGTAATGTTGCTGTAGTGCCTTTGAGACTCTGAGGATTAAATGTACATGGAGTAAAGTCACCATGTCCCGCAAGGAATCTCGTAAAAGGCAAAGACGCATAATGCGTAGCCGGAAGAGCTTCCCATCTGTTATATTCCAGCCCTTGAATGCCTTCGCGTGTCATTTCGTTTGGATATGTCCTGGGTTCGCCAGTCGGTTTGTTGGCACCGTGAAAGTTAATCATTAATTTTGCCTTTGCGGCATCAATCAGTGTGTTCCTGTAGAAATCAATCATTGCACGTGATTCGGAATCCATAAAATCAATCTTAATTCCGGCCACACCAGCATCAGAGCAAGCCTGAAAGAATTCAGCTCTGGTCATTTGCTGGCCTCTCATTCCACCTCTGCTACCCATTCTCGTACCCTGTCCGGTATGAATACCTTCTGTATTAAGAGTGCTCCAGTGTTTCCATACCCAGATTCCTATACCTTTTGATTTACCGTAATCACATAATTCCTTAAGAAAGTCAAATGCGGTTTTACCTTCCGCCCTCCAGCTTGTATCCCAACCTGCATCAACGAGGTGATATTTCATATTAAACTCAGCGGCTTTATCGACCCATTCCTTCTGAGCATCAAATGCTACCGGGCTGTTCGACCACCAATTCCATGTTGAAGTCCCTGGTTTTATCCACGATGTGTTCATGCCATCCGGAAAAAGTGTTTTATCGGGACTCGGACAGAGATTGTGAACAATGTCGCAGTTGACTAACGCGTTCAGGTCCGGGCCTGTCATTGTCACTCTCCATGGCGTTGATATTTCACCTGTTTCTTTCCATGATTGGTCATCGAGAAAAACGCCCTTGAGCATCGATGTCCCATCGGCGGCGAGTGTCATGCCGCTGTAAGCAAATAATCCCGCTTCTGTTATTGCTGCATATGTGCCATCCGGATATACGACAGTAACCGGCATTCCAACACTGGAATCTTGTACTTTGGCAGAGGTTTTTTTATAAGTGCCTTCATAATTATCAAGCTTGCCCTGATACCACATTTGGCAATCATCAGGCAGGTTCCATGAAGAAGCTTCTGCACTGATAGTCCGTTCTCCTTCTCCCGGAACTACATATCGATAACCTATTCCGTCATCGAATACACGAATTTCGAGTGTATATGTTTTGTTTGCAGCCGTATGTGTTACTGGAATTTTTGCTCCTATGCAATTATTTACCGCCACTGGATGCATACCTCGCCAGGGATACGCTTCGTTAATCGAATACTGTTCCGGGATTCCAAGTTTAATTCCCAAACCAAGGTCCTCGCCATCAATAGTGATACCCATTGGGGACTCTTCGAGAATCAGCGTTTGTAACGGCTTGAGTCTTTCGACCGTATAGCACAATCTACCCTGACCATTAATCATTACTTTACACTGAACATGGCTTTTTGGTGATAGAATTATTACTCCATCTGGACTGCTTTTAACACGGCTCGAAGCACCACCAGACATGAGTCCATCGCTGGAACATCCTACAATAATTATTAAGAATAAGGTTGAAATTATTATCATCCTGTTCATCAGATATCCCTTTCAAAATAACAGTCATTGAATATGTTCATTCTAAAAAACAGACTAAGTACCCCAAAACAATACATATTCTGAATTTTAGCAAAATTTTCAATACATGCAATTTCAAGTTAAAAAAATATCAGGTATTAATAATATCTCAAGTGCTAATTCTTTTTGAATTTGCAGGACATTATTGATTAATACTGATTAATTAATCACATATGGCCATCAAACGAAGTTTCGTTGTCCCATTCCGAAGTCGGCTCAAAGAATCCGGGCTCCCTCAGATTTTGCTTTAGCACATCAAAATTGATTTCAATACCTAACCCAGGGCCATTGGGTACCTTTACAAAACCTCTATCTATAATCGGCTCGTCGGGTTTGTCAGATCGTCTGATGCGATCAAGGAAAGTTTTGTTATCAGCCTGGTGATATTCTAAAGCCAGGAATTGGTCACCAGCAGCGGCGGCATGCACACTTGCAAGCAGTGTGATCGGGCCGTTGTGGTTGTGGATACAAGAGGCAACTCCGTATTGTGTGGCCAGATCGATTAGTTTCTTCGTTTCGAGAATGCCACCGAAATTGGCGAGGTCCGGATGCGCTATAGAAATTGCCTGCTTTTCAAATAAGTCCTTAAATCCCTCGCAAAGGTAAACGTCCTCACCGGTGCAGATTGGCGTTGTGCAGGAGTCTTTGAATCTCCGGAGGTGATCGGGGTAGTACCACGGAACCACATCTTCGTACCAGGCGAGATTGTACTTATCCAGTCTCTGTGCAAACTTGAGAAATGCTTCGATTGGCATGTGGCCGTAGTGGTCTGTGGCAATCGGGATTTCCCAGCCGACAATGCTGCGCACAGTGTCACAGTAGTTACTCAGCCAATCCAATGCTTTTTCAGAGAAAAAAGTCGAGGTGAATAAATGATCGCCGTATGGATTATAGGCACCCATAGGGAGCCCTGTCCGATTATCAGGCGTGCCTGATAGTGAGTTTCGAACCGGCTTATATGCTGTCATATCACGCGCTGGGCCGGTATAAAGTCCTCCGGCATTTCTCATTCCACCGGCGCGCAAGTCCATTTTGAGGAAGGTCCAGCCGGCCGCCATACGTTCTTTCAGGTGGTTACCCATTGCTTCTGCATTTGGCATACTGGTGGTGTCGGCATACAGGCGCACACGATCGCGCATCTTGCCGCCAAGCATCTGCCAGACAGGCACACCCCAGGCTTTGCCGGCCAGGTCACAACAGGCGACCTCAATGGCGGAAACGCCGCCACCATCACAGCCAAAACCTCCATGCTTCTTAATCTTGCGGAATATCTCGGCAATATTGCAGGGATTCATTCCGATAATGCGGCTCTTAAGCATTAGACCGAGTGTTCTACTGGCATCATATCGAATTTCGCCGTATCCGGAAATCCCCTGATTGGTATCAAGGCGCATGAGCAATGATCGCTCTGAATGTGCGAAACGCATGTCAGTGATTTTCAACTGTGTGGGACTTGAATTGGTGTTCACATTAGCGGTGAGATTCTCCAGGTCTGCATGAGTAACCAGACTTCCCGCGGCAATAGCCGCTGTGGCAAGAGTTGAGCTTGTGATAAATTTCCTTCGAGAAATAATGGATTTTCCTTTAGACATACAAATAAAAAAAGATTTACTCTAAAATTGTACGTATTCAGTAAAAAAATAGAGACAAATATTCTATTATATTTAGTAAACGATTTCAACTTATGTTATTGAGATTTTAACATTATACTATTTTCTTTCAAGAAGAGTAATTGTTTTAAATTTGGTACGTTTCTTTAACATCTTCTAACGACGCTTATAAGAAAAATCGTCAGGGGTAACATTGACAATGTTTTCATGGTAACACCTGCTGTTATACCAACGCATAAAACTGACCATTTCCTTTTTTTATAGTATTGCCATGTCGGATGAAGATTAAGCAGGAATTTGTTGGAACAAGTTTTTCTTTTTAGCTTTTAATGATTTTCTCCTCCAAAAAAATGACCTGTTTTAAAACGATATTTTCGAAATAGTTGTCGAGTAGATGTACTATAGCTCTATTGCTTAGGCATACTTTGTATTCCCAGTTTCTCCCCTCTTTCGATTGGGGAGTGTCACAATATTCAGCCATACAAAGAACATCAACATCTCT
>JARRRJ010000272.1:0-4121 GCA_037380865.1 Sedimentisphaerales bacterium | reverse complement strand
CAACCTCTTCCTCGAAGGCACCAGTGACGATTTCCTGAATTCTTTTCCTGCATTCAACATTGATCGGGTGGGCAATGTCCGCATGAAGTTTCATTCTGCCTTTAAAATCCTTCCTTGCCCGATTATCCTTTAGCGATGCGCCGCAATTATTGCAGTATCTTGCCCTGAGATGATTCTTGCCTCCGCACTTGTCGCAATGATCGCTCATCTTTCTCGACGGCATAGCAACAAAATAACCTTTCGAACCCTGAATTATTTTGATGTCCCGAACCACAAACTCGCTGTCCATTGTGATAGAGCAAAAGGCTTTTAATCTCTCGTTCTTGTTGTTGACCAACTTGACTCTGACCTCAGTGATCTTCATTTTCTTTGCCTCGCTTAACGTTCACCATCTATTGTTGCTCACGATTTTGCTTCTGCAACCGATTTTTTCCTCGATTAAACGCTGGTACTGTCTTGCTCTCGATTCATTCCCTCTCTCTAAGACACAAAACAAAGCAGAACCACTGCCGCTCAGGCAGCAAGGCCCGATGTTCAGTTTTTCGATCTTTCTCTTCATATCGGCCAGCTCCCTATTAAGACCGAAACATGCCGATTCAAGCATATTTGCGCATACTTTTATGGCTAAATCAATCCTGTTTTTTTGCATATGCTCGCTAATTTGCGTTTTCAGACGCTCGTAAAGCGCAGGATCATGTATATAATTTTCATAAACGCTTTTCGTAGAAACACTTACAGGAGGCAGAATCAGGATGGCAAGAAAGTCAAAATTTTTGTCAATTTTTTGAATTTTCTCACCTTTTCCCGTACAGAATGCCAGAGGGCCGTCGAGAAAGAAAGCCGCGTCGCTTCCAAGAGCTGCCGCCATTTTTTTGAGATTCCCCTCGTCAAGTCCCGCTCTGAGGAACTTGTCAAGCCCGATAAGAGTCGCGGCCGCGTCGCTGCTGGCCGAGCCAAGGCCTGTCCCGGCGGGGATATTTTTTGTGAGAGTGATTCTGACCGATTGTTTCAGCCCGCGCCTTTCCATCAGCATTTCAGCCGCGCGGAAAACAAGGTTTTCCCGACCTTCCGGCGCCCAGTATGATCCCCTGCAAACAAGCTCAATGCCGGGCTCCTTCGCTTTTTCGATGAAAATTTCATCGTACCAGTTGACCTTCGCCATTATCGTTTCTATTTCGTGGAAGCCGTCCGGACGCCTGCCCGCGATTAATAACGAGAGATTAATTTTAGCCGGAGCTAACACTGACAATCCGTCTTCCAGAGAAGTTATTTGCTCTTTATAATCCATAGCGTTACGAAAAGTAAAATCCAGGTATAAAAATTATTGAACATAAATCAAACCTGAGAGTATTATAAGCGAGGCGCATTTTCTGTAAAATTATCTATTTTAAAAAGATTCTTTTTTTGGAGATTAGATGCATGTTGAAAAGCAGGTTACTCATCACAATTACGGCGGTTCTCATTATCTCACTCACCTTCCAAGGCCAGGCACTTCCCGCCGAAACGCTCAGCTTTAACAGAAAAACGCCCATCGTCACAGTCTATGAAAAAACCCACGATACAGTTGTGAACATTTCCGGAACCAGAACTGTCTCGACATCCTCGCTGCCGGGATTCGATTGGCCTGATTTATTTAACGTGTGGGGACCCCAGTTGAAACAGGAAGTCTCCGTCCTCGGGTCGGGCGTCGTGGTCCATGAAGACGGATACGTAATAACAAACGCTCACGTTGTGGAGGAATCGGAAAACATAAAAGTAATTTTCAGCAACGGTGACGAATTCCCTGCGACTGTCATTGCATCCGATGCCGACAAAGACCTTGCCTTGCTGAAAATAAAACCTGACAAAAAACTTCCGTTCGTGCATCTCGGCACGAGCAGCGATTTGATGATTGGCGAGACTGTCATTGCGATTGGAAATCCCTACGGCTACTCGAACACTCTCACCAGCGGAATACTAAGCGCCATAGACAGGGACATTCGCGTCTCGGAAGGCACATGGCTTCGCGGCCTGATTCAGACCGACGCGCCGATTAATCCCGGAAACAGCGGCGGACCGCTCTTTAACATAAATGGCGAGCTTATCGGAATTACCACCGCAATCGCCGCTAACGCGGAAAACATAGGTTTTGCAATCCCCATCGATACGGTAGCAGATAACCTGCGCCAGATGATTATGCCCGAGAAATTGCGCAGAGTCAGACTGGGCCTGGTCGTCGGAAGAATGAGAACATCCGGCACCTATACAGGCCTTGCAGTCGATTCTGTCACCGAGTCGAGCCCAGCCTATGACGAAGGCATCAGAGCAGGTGACACTATTCTGGAAGTTGACGGACACAATCTCACAAACATAATCGATTTTTATATCAGAATGATGGGCAAAAATATCGGGGAGCCCATTCGTATCAGGTACGCAAGAGGCACAGGTGTCTCCGCCAAAACGAACACAGTGACATTGAGAATGCTCGAACGTCCCCTGCCCGACGGCAACAAGCTCGCGCAGAATTTCTTCCAGATGAGCGTCTCGAATCTCGACGACAAAGCGGCTAAACAGTTCGGTTTCGAGAGTGCTTATCCTGTCCTGATAATCACTTCCACGAGCGATAACGGAACAGCCGACACTGTAGGACTGAAAGCAGGTGACCTCATCCTCACTGTCAACGAAGCGGAAGTTCACAACATGGACGAGTTCAGCGCTGAGATGGAAAAAGTCAGCAATGGCGACACCATCCAGCTCACAATCATGCGAATCGGAATAGGTCCCTTCGGCCAGGTACAACGAAGATACTCAGTAAGACTGAAAGCCCAAACCCGTCGCTGATCAGAACAATTCATTAATCGCTAAGATAGTCGAGAACGCGGAGCTTAGATCGCAGGATGGTCTACAGCCCATGCTATTCATCCAGCAATTTGGCTTTGTTTCGCGAATTCCCGTACGCAGAACGTAGAACTCATCACTCAGCATGAATTTGGCTTTGTTTCACAAATCCTGTCTCCTGTGTTTTTTGTAGTGTGTTCTGCTTCGAATTGGCTTTGTTCGGCGCATTGGCTCATTTCAACAAGCGTGTCAGCGACCTCCTCGCTTTTGCGCGTGGAAGTCTCGCTGCAGAACGCAGCGTGGGCATCTTCATCCTTCGTAGTACTACGGAGAACCGATTGCTCAAGTTTGTTTTCGTCACAATCTGCTGGAACACATGACTGTTCGTTGGAATTGCATGGGTTGGAAACCGATGATATATTTCGATGTCTCAGTTGCTTTGTTTTGCGAAATTCCGCAGTTGCCTTATAAAAACTGCTCTCGATCCGTTGCTCGTATGATAAGAGCAGGTCAAGCGACCTTGCATCTCCAAAATCCCTCTTTAAGGCATATCCCGTAATCAGGTCGAAATTACCCGATCTTGCCTCTTCCTGCGCATTGTCTACCCGGCTGCGGCAATCCTGCATGCTGAAATCTATAAGCGCATCCATGAGCACATTCTGAAAATGCTCGGCGCGTCTCAGCCGCCACGAAAGAGCGACAATTCTCTGAGCCAGCATTAATTCCATCCCTCCTGAAGGAGCCAGATCCTCCATCATCACATCGCGAAACATGTCGAATTCTTCCTGGCTTTCGCTCTTAATCACATTCTTTTTCGCACATAGACCATGTTTAAGAGCATTCTGCGAAACAACCTCCTTCCCCCGAGCGGTACGAGGCCCAGTAGATTTCTTTGCATTTTCACGATTGGCATTAATTTGTGCTTCAGTACTCATGATAATACCCCCTTAATAAAGATTTTTATTTTTTATCCGCAGATTGACGCAGATTTTTTAAAAACCGCTTTTTTCATGTTTTTAATACTGTATTCTATTTTCATATTTTGTTAAATATTATACTAACTTCATCACTTTGAGTCAAGAATATTTTCTGCAGTTTTCTCAAAATATTTCAGAATTTCCAAGTCACAGAGGACTCAGAGAAAGAAGGGTCATTGCTAGCTTGTCCCTAAGGGGCAAAGCGCGGCAATCTTCAATATAATTCACTACTAATTAACACCAATCAACATAGTTCCTGCCTGTCATGGTGAAATTCATAACGAAGCCACTTCATCCCGGCCGCAGCGGAGGAATCAAATAAAAAAG
>JARRRJ010000271.1:0-7238 GCA_037380865.1 Sedimentisphaerales bacterium | reverse complement strand
CCCGGCTTTATAGGCATTTTGGGGTGAACAACACGATATGCTACGTCAAAATTCGCCTTAATTATCTCCCACAAAAGCACGACTATGTATGCAAGTGAAAATACGATCCCCTTTAGAGTCAGCCGCGGCAAGCCTAATTTTGAATAGACATGAGCACCGAAAAGAGAGACAATCAAGCAAACAATAATCCCGCAAATTAGCTCCTGCCAGTTTAAATTCGAGGTTAAAGCCAGCCACAAAATAAAGGTGACTGCCAAGAGCCAAATAAATCCTTTTACCTTTTCAGAATTTGAATAAATTGCATATTTCATTCAAATACCTTCTTTTCTTATATATTTGTGAATGTTTTCACAATTTGCGGTATTTTCTTTCTCAGAGTCAATTATGTCAACAAATTTTTTAGAAAATTTTTAATATTTTCAAATATTTTAATATTTATATATTTGAATATTTGAATTATACTTGAAAAATATGACAATGTTTCTAATATTTTTTATCAAGTAAATATTAAAAGAAACGATGAATAAGGAGGTTCTATGAAGAGCAAGAAAATTCCGGATGAAGCTGTAAGACGATTGCCGATTTATCTTCGAGGTTTGCTGTCCCTTTCAGAGCAGAGTGATAAAAATATATCAAGTAAGGACTTAGCAGATGTTTTTGGTGTTAATCATTATCAGATAAGGAAGGACCTTTCCCACTTTGGTGGTTTCGGTACACCTGGCATAGGCTATAACACTGAAAAACTGAAAAGGCAAATCAAAAATATTCTCAAACTCAGCATTGCTCGCAAGGCAGCTTTGGTAGGTGTGGGTAACCTTGGCTCTGCTGTTTTGAAGTATCAGGGATTTGGAATGTTCGGATTTGAAATAGTTGCTGCGTTTGATAATGATCCTAAAAAAATCGGTAGAAAAGTTGGAAATATCGTTATCGAGGATTTTTCAAACATTCAGTCATTGAGGCTAAAAGAAGTTGAAATTGCAATTATTACTGTTCCTTGCGAGGCCGCCCAGGAAACATTCAATAAGCTTGTTGCAGCGGGAGTTAAAGGTATCTTGAGTTTTTCACCATGCTATAAAACAGGCCGTCAAAGAGTTAAAGTAATAACTATAGATATTGCGATGGACTTGGCCCGGCTGCCATACTATATAAGTACAATATGAACTATAAAAATATAAATTAAGCAAAATCTGAGAAAAATCTCGATAATATTAATTTCGTGCAATAAAGGAGATACAGCAAAACAAATATTCGAGTATAAATGTAATAAATGTGGGCATAAAACAGAATGCTTAGAAAAAAGTGTCAGCAAAAACAAGCACATCTGTAAAGAGTGTGTAAGTACGGATATGCAAAAAATGCTTTCAGGTTTTTCCGTAGGTCAAAGTAGCCAAGGGAACAACTTCTGCTCAACTGGAACTTGTTCCACAGAAACATACGGACTCTATCAGAAAGGTTTACCTATAAGAATCGGGATAAAATCAACAATACCTACGCTTATTGATTGTATGGATTTGAGACAAAAAGTGAGGCAATATTTAGTGATTTTAATTTCTTTGACTTATTAATACAATTTTATACGACTGTAATTCTGTATCTTAGTGAATTTTAGTAAAATGTAATTTATGAGTATGAAAGTTACGTCATATATAATGTTATTGGAGATTTGAGTTTTGCCAAAAAAACAAGAACAGAAATTGAACCTATTACCTATTGAGGTTTTGGAGCAGGCTTCAGAGTGCCTCAGGGTACTTGCACATCCGGCTCGACTGAGAATGGTTGAGATTCTAATGCAAGGTAAATTTGCAGTTCATGAAATAGCCCGAATATGCAAGCTTAATCCTAATCAAGCTTGTGATCATTTGCGACTTCTTAAGGGTCATAAGCTACTTGATAGTAAACGTTACGGCAGGAATGTGTATTACACCATAATCGCTCCACAGCTAATAGGAATAATTGAATATATAATATATTTTATAACTTAAGATAGTATAGCACTTATAAGAATATAAGGTGAACTGAATTACATTTTTAGATTTTTTATGACATGCAAGTGGTTTAATTTATGTCCTTTAAGAAAATTTGAGCGAGAAGGAAAGATAGGCAACTCATGGGCAAAGAATTATTGTGAATCCTCGAACAACTGGGAAAAATGCAAAAGATATCAGTTGGAAGAAAGGGGTATTTTTCACCCCGATAATATGTTGCCAAACGGTGAAATTGACGAATCAATTGGCCGCATTTGAAAAAAATATAGCAATTTACGAAATATGAAATCTAAATCCGAATTCAATTGTCCTTTTTGCAAAACTGGTATTGAGTCAGTTATTCTTGAAAGACTTGGAACTGTAATAGCAATCAAGGATAAAAATCCTGTAACAAAAGGTCATGTTCTGATAGTTCCGATTCGCCATACTGAAGATTTTTTCTCTATGACTTTTGAAGAAAAAAGTGATGCAGATAAGTTGATTCAGATTCTTCGCAATAAAATAAAAAAATCTGACCCGACGGTAACAGGATTTAATATAGGTGTAAATTGTGGAAAAAGTGCCGGACAAAGTATCATGCATGCTCACATTCATTTAATTCCCAGAAGAGAAGGTGATATTTCCATTCCTAAAGGTGGTGTGCGAGGTGTGATTCCCGATCGGATGGGATATTAAATACAGTGCCCATAAAAAATACTGACGCCTGGATTAAGGCTTATATTCAATTACTTCGACTTCGTAATGAACAGGGGAATCTTCACTGTAACCAACTGCTGAGATCCAAATAGAGGTTTTTTATAAATCTCAATAGCCAGGCAACTGTTGAATTTTTGGATTGATTTGAACAACTCAAGCGTAGTTTGCAACTATAATTGCATTTTGCAACTCTGCATGTTATGATTAATAATATGAAAAAGAAAAATACTGAACAAAACGTCATTCTGGACTCCATTAGTGAAGGTGTTTTTACAGTCAATTCAGACTGGTGTATCACTTCTTTTAATCGAGCTGCTGAATTAATAACCGGTATTAGCCGGAAAATAGCAGTTGGAAAACAGTGCAGGGATATTCTGCGGGCGGATATTTGTGAAACCGGCTGCACTTTAGCACAGACAATGCAAACCGGTAAACCCATAATGAATAAAGCTGTACATATTATCGATGCCAAGGGTAAAAAGCGGGCGATTGCTATATCCACAGCTTTGCTGAAAGATAAAACAGGCGAAGTTATTGGAGGTGTTGAGACATTTCGCGATACAAGTTTGATAGAACAGCTCCGCAAGGAAATTGAAGGCCGATATTCATGTGAGGATATTATCAGTCAAAGCCATAAGATGCAGAATCTCTTTGCTATTCTGCCTAAC
Source organism: Sedimentisphaerales bacterium (assembly GCA_037380865.1). GTDB lineage: Bacteria > Planctomycetota > Phycisphaerae > Sedimentisphaerales > Anaerobacaceae > JAFGPS01. The sequence goes on along the minus strand of JARRRJ010000271.1, from coordinate 3,889 downwards.
ATTGCTGAAAGCAGTACAACTATTCTAATCGAAGGACAAAGCGGCACAGGCAAAGAGCTTTTTGCACGAGCTATTCACAACCTCAGCTTTCGAAAGGACAAACCTTTTATAGCAGTTAATTGCGGTGCTCTACCTGATACGCTCCTTGAGTCAGAACTATTTGGCTATAAAGCCGGCGCTTTTACGGATGCTAAAAAAGACAAACCAGGCAGATTTGCGTTATCCCAGGGAGGTACGATATTTCTGGACGAAATAGGGGATATTTCTGCGTCTGTTCAGGTTAAACTGTTAAGAGTCCTGCAGGACAAAACTTTTGAGCCAATTGGCGGTATTTCACCTGTTAAAGCTGACGTTCGTATTATCGCAGCTACTAATAAGAAACTCGAGCAACTCGTTAAAGAGGGTAAATTCAGAGATGACCTATATTACAGAATAAATGTCATGAAGCTGGAGCTGCCTCCGCTTAGAGAGAGGAAAGAAGATATTCCGTTATTAGTGGAACATTTCATAGGAAGATTTAACCGGCTGCACAATAAAAATATCTGTTGTATAACAAATGAAGTGACAGCAGCTTTATTGTCTTACAACTACCCGGGTAATGTGCGTGAGCTTGAGAATATCATTGAGCATTGTTTTGTTTTGTGCGAAGGTGAGATAATAGAGACGAAACATTTGCCTTCTTCGGTGCAGCCACTATTGAAAACTCAATCTGCTCAAGAAAGTGAACCAGCCACTATTAAGCAAATGGAAATAATCCTCATAAAACAGGCACTCAAGCGAAATAAAGGCAACAGAACCGCAGCGGCTAAACAGCTTGGAATAGACAAAAGTACATTATTTCGTAAAATGAAGGCATTCGATATCAACGAATCTAAATGAAATTTCATTCGCATATGTAGCAAATTGCCACTTTTAGTCATATTAAGCCATTGCAATATGCAATACATGGTGCTCCTTCCGTATGTGTAACAAATACTTCTTAATTCTTATAACTATCTGCAAAATATAGACTTAGCTAAATTCTAACTCAACTGTCTATATTTTTGGCATATCAATTGCATGGAAGGTTCGTTTGAAAGGTCTGTTACTATGAAAGTAGCTATACCAGTTTACGGTAATTATGTTTCAAACGTATTCGACTTTGCCCATAAGCTTTTATTGGTAGATATCAAAAACGGCAAAGAAACAGAACGCTATGAAGTAAGATTAGAGAGATTGTCATTGCAGCAACGTGCAGAAAAATTAAAAAGTCTCGGAGTGGATGTGCTTGTCTGCGGAGCAATTTCACAAGTACTCGCCAATATAGTGACACAATCCGGAATTGAGATTTTGCCGTATGTAACCGGCAATACCGAGAATGTTCTTGGGGCATATATTACCGGGCAGTTGATAAGGCCGGAGTTTAGAATGCCGGGCTGCTGGCCTGGTGCACGAAGAGGCTTTGGGCGGCGGCGCAGTTGTCGTTGGAGAGGCGGAAATATGTAAAAAGATTGATATTTGCCAAGTGTAATTTAGGGATGTTTGTGTAACCCAAAGGCACGAAGTCTAATCAAAGAAAGGAAAAATAGAAATGAAAATCGCAGTGACATCACAGGGAAAAGAACTTTCAAATGAAATTGATCCAAGGTTCGGAAGAGCAAAATGGTTAATTGTTACTGATACTGAAACGGGTGATTTTGAGGTACACGACAATGCAGTCAATTTGAATGCTGTTCATGGGGCAGGGATTCAAACGGGACAAAATATAGCCAATCTTGATGTCGAAGCGGTAATAACAGGAAACGTTGGCCCAAATGCATTTAAGACACTCAATGCAGCAGGTGTAAAGATTTTTCTTGCTGAAAATCAAACTGTTTCTGAAGCAGTGGAATCTTTCAAGGAAGGAAAATTAAGGCAAGTAGATCAAGCTAACGTTGAAAGTCATTGGATTTAAAACCTAAATGGAGCAGATAAACTGATGCATATATATCTGGATTGTATTCCGTGTTTTATCAGACAATCACTCGATGCGGCGAGATTAGCGACAGAACGTGTTGATATTCATGAAAAAGTGGTGCGTGGTGTAATTGGTCTTGTAAATAATCTGGATATGAGCCAGTCACCGCCCATTATAGGACAAAAAATACACAGGCTAATTCGCGAACTGCTGGGAAGTGAAGATCCTTATCATGACGTTAAGCAGCAGTTTAATAATATAGCTTTGAAATTATACACCAAAATGCGTGATTTAATCATTGAGTCGGAAAATTCTCTTGAAACCGCGGTTCGCCTAGCTATAGCAGGCAATATCATTGATTTTGGACTCAATAGTACTCTGCAGGAGACTGAACTGGAAAAAACTTTAAGTCAATGTCTGATTGAAGAACACGCAAATATGCAAATCGAATCCTTTCGCAATGCAATAGATGAGGCAGAAGATATTCTTTACTTAGTCGATAACGCAGGTGAGATTATTTTTGACCGACTTTTAATTGAGCAGTTACCTATAGAAAAAGTTACTGTAGCTGTCAAAGGCTCTCCTGTAATAAACGATGCAACTATGCAAGATGCTATCGTTGCCGGTCTTCCAAAGATTGTTGAAGTAATCGACAACGGATCCGATGCGCCCGGGACAATTCTGTTTTGAAAAAGCGAATTTAGTTATAGCAAAGGGACAGGGTAATTACGAGACATTAAGCGATGTTAACAAAAACTTATTTTTCATACTCAAGGCTAAATGTCCTGTAATTTCAAGAAATATTGGTTGTGAAATTGGTGAAATGATTTTGCAGAAAACAAAAGCATTAAAAGGAGTAGAAGAAAATGCCAGGATTTGACGGTACAGGCCCGCAAGGCAAAGGCCCAATGACAGGTAGAGGAATGGGTTTTTGTGTTTTGAAAGAATCAAAGGATAGTCCCGATCAAACTGTAGGTCTGGCAGGTATTCAAGGAAAACCAATAATTAATACAAGTAATGACAAAGCAGAAAGAAAGGAGGTTATGAATATGCCTCATGGAGATGGAACAGGTCCGGCAGGATCGGGGCCAATGACAGGTCGTGCAGCCGGTTTTTGTGCAGGTTACTCAGTGCCGGGTTATATGAATCCCGTTGCGCGTAGAGCCGGCTTTTACAGTTATGTTAGGTCGGCAGTTGGGCAATTTGGAGCAGGTTTATCTGGTTACAGAGTACCTTACTATAACAGACGTTTTGGTCTTGGCCGAGGCTTCGGTCGCGGCAGAGGCAGAGGCTGCGGAAGATTTAGGTTTTGATGATAAGATAAAGTTAAGCAAATAAACACTTAAGAGTAAATTGTAGAAAGGATGGATATTATGGCTAATCAAGGTCAGGGAAGAGGCAGAATGGGTGGACCATTCTCTGCCGGACCAGGTGGAAATTGTGTCTGCCCGAAGTGTGGTCACAAAGAATCACACGCTGCCGGGCAGCCTTGCAATCAAAAAACGTGCCCTAAATGTGGCACTGCAATGACACGAGAATAACCTTTTGAAAGGAGGTGAATACTATGCCAGGTGGAGATGGAACAGGTCCTGCGGGTTTAGGACCAATGACAGGTAGAGCTGCTGGCTTTTGTGCCGGATATTCAATGCCCGGTTTTATGAATCCGATTGGCGGACGAGGATATTGGGGTTGGGGCAGAGGCTTCAGAGGCGGCGGCCGTGGTTGGCGTAACTGGTACTATGCAACTGGCCTTCCAGGCTGGGCAAGAGCCGGATACGGCATGCCCGCTCGGGGTGGATATGCTGGTGGTATTTTTGGCGGCTATCCGTATCAAGGTGGTTTTCCCGCCGGCCTTACTGCCGAACAAGAACAGCAGGCTCTGAAACAGCAATCAGAATACCTGCCAGACCTACAGTTTGATCGGGACTATCCTTTGATTCTTTCAAAACACAA
>JARRRJ010000270.1:0-8215 GCA_037380865.1 Sedimentisphaerales bacterium | reverse complement strand
CTTTTCCGAAATCGTCGTTACCGATTTTTCCAATGAGTTCTGTCTTTACACCAAGCCTTCGGATGGATACGCCGGCGTTCGTAACGGGTCCGCCTCCCACGACAACACAAGGACCCATGTTTATCATTTTACCGGGCACGAGAACGTCGGTCATCTTGTCAACTTTGCCTTCGATTGTAAATGCGGGTATTAAATCGAGACATGTATGTCCTGCTGCTACAATTTCAATATCTTTGTTCATTTTTGTCTTCACTCGAAACTCCTGAATAATAAAACTGGTAATAATACTCTAAATTATCCCTCTGTCAAGACAAAGGTACGTTAGGCTTTTTGGTAATGCTCAGCTACTTTATATTGACTACCGAATAAAAAGCCGGCTTCGGCTCACAGCTGCGATCGAACAACATTGGGTAGTCAGTTCTTCCCCTGATAGGCATATAGCTGCGCCATGATTGGCCGTCGTGAACAGCCCAGAATGTCACTCGCGCGACGCCATACTTTAGAAACAATGAGAATACCTCGACGTAGCGATCCGCAAGCTGCTTCTGTACTTCATCCGGCAGGGCATCGGGATAGGGGCTCAGTCTCTTTTGCTCAGCCGGCTCAAGAGATGAAAGATCAATCAAATTATCATAGTGATCTGCGAAAGGAAGCACGCATATATCCAGTTCAGTGATCATTAGCTTAATGCCCAGTTCGGAAAGCGCTTCGAAGGCTTTCTCGACTTCAACGAGAGGAGGAACATCGAGAGCCCAGTGTCCCTGTATGCCGAGGCCGTCTATTTTAACGCCGTTCGACTGCAAATACTTGATTAAGCGAATGACACCTTCGTACTGCGGCTTTTTCCACATATTGTAATCGTTGTAATAAAGCTCAGCGTCCGGGTCAGCCTGGCGTGCATACTCATAAGCTTTTACCAGGTAATCCTGACCGATTATCTCATGCCATTTGCTTTTTATTCTGTACTGGCCGTCAGGCAGAATAGCTTCGTTGACCACGTCCCAGCCATGAATGCGGCCTTTATAGCGCCCCATCACGCTGAAGATATGCTCTTTCATTCTTTCGAGCAGAGCATCACGTCCCAACGGATTACCTGATTCGTCCTCGAACACCCACTTCGGCGTCTGGTTGTGCCAGACGAGATTATGACCGACTATCTGGATATTATTTTTCTCGGCGAACGCCACAAGTTTGTCTGCCGGCTCGAAATTATATACATTCGGTTCCGGATGAACAACTTCCCATTTTAAAATGTTTTCCGGCGTAACAGTGTTGAAATGTTTTTTGACGAGTGCGATAGAGTCCGGTTCTTTGCCGGAAATCTGATCCAGGCTTAGAGCTGCGCCTATAACAAAATCATCCTTGAAAACATCTTTCAGAGAAGGTAGATTTTCCTGTATTCCCATATTATTTCCTTATTCCTTTTCTATACATTTTCCGGGCTTTGGACTTAGTTTATACGTGTATTAATTGCCTTCAACTGTTTTGCCAATCGTGTCAAAGGCAAGTTTTGTCAACAGCGGCTTCAGAGCCGTAATTACTTCTTACGAATAATAATGCAAATCAACTTGCTTCATGTTGAATCGCTTCGTCCTGACCACCTTCAGCCTTGCGTCGTGCCAGCAGATCATTTTCTATATCCAGCATTTTCTTGCTGCTCAATGGATAGAATAGCATGGCAACCACACCTAATAAAGTGAAAATTGCCGGGTAATAACTGTTAAGTAAACGAATACCGTTGGAAATGGTTGGAGTTATTTCCACACCTTTTTCATAGCCATAGTACCCGAGTATCCATCCTATTGTAGCTGCGCCTATAGCCAAACCAAATTTCAGGAAAAACAGCGAAGCAGCCATCATTAGTGCCGTGGAACGTCTGCCGGTTTTCCATTCATTAAAATCAGCACAATCTGCAAACATTGCCCACTGCATGGCAGAAACCGGTCCTAACGCAAAAGACCTGATGAAATTGATACCGAAAATAAGGTTAAGGTCTTCAGGTTCTAAATAATAATAGGCAACAGTTGTAATACCGGTTATAGCTAAAAAACCCCAGTAAGTAAACGCCTTACCAAAAATTCTGCTGATTATCTTCGTTGCAATAACACCAATAATTGTCAAAACAGTACCGGATATTAAGAAAATAGTTAAAAGATCTTGATGTGACCAGCCGCCTTCCGGTCTGATACCAAATAACGATGTATTTGAGTTTCCTACAAAAAATTCAAAATAATACGGCCTGGCACCGCTATATATAGCTACAAAGATTAGCTGGAAAAGAGTTGCACTGCCAATCATCAGCCATGGTTTATTTGAAATCAAATCTTTCAGGTCCTGACCCATCGGATTCTTTTGTCCCTTTGGAGGATGAATACGCTCTTTCGAAGTAAAGAAAGTTATGTAAAGCAGAATAATAGCTGCCACCGAAAGAATTATCATTGTTATCTGGTATCCTTTTGCTGTCGGTTCATCACCACCTCCGCCGAGTATTGTAGGAAGCTTTCCAACGCAATAAAAAGCTACAAACTGACCATCATAACACCCATAAGCGAACAATAGGGCACATTTACAAAAGTATAAAGCATCATTACTGCGTTATATGTTATAAATGCATATAGAAGCTTCATATTTGGTGAAAAGTTTGGTGTCGTAAATGTCAGAATACCAATTATTCCGAAAGGTATGGCGCCAAATAACAGATATGGTCTGTATTTGCCCCATCTGCTATTGGTTCGGTCGGCAAGCATACCCATAATCGGGTCGTTAACTGCATCGAAAAGTTTGCTGAACAAAAACATCCATCCCATCGCACCAGCGGCTAATCCGAAGATATTTGTATAAAAATATGGCATGAATGTCATGAAGGTTTGAAAATACAAGTTCGAGGCTAAGTCACCACACGCAAAACCGACTTTTTCCCCTATCGCAAGTTTTTTCTGCATCTCGGGCTGCATAATTCACTCCTTTTTAAATGAATGTGTTGAACATCAACCACAGGTTTTTTGCGGCGAGGCAAAATACCCGGACAAAATTTGAGACTCATGATATAACCGAAAAAAAGATTTGACAATCTTTTTTGGCGCCAAACGAGGAACAATTGTGACTCATCCGGGAAAAAAGTCTTTGTCATCAGCGAGACTTTCTATTAGAATACCACCAAACGGGGCGTGGCGCAGTTTGGCTAGCGCGCTTGACTGGGGGTCAAGAGGTCGCAGGTTCAAGTCCTGTCGCCCCGATTATCTTTTCTTCTAGTAGATTCCTGTAATGATTTTGTCTGTATCTCGTGCAGGGATTGTTTACGAGCAGGCCGGGCACAGGCCTTCGAGGTGTACCTGCTGGCGATTAATTATGAAACCTTTCTGACGGGTGGTTGCCATGGGGAGCGATATATCCATAAGGCAATGTGTGCTGCCGCAGTTTGTGCACGTGAAGTGAGCATGGCATTGCTTTTCGGTGCATCTTTGTGCTAGCTCGAAGTGCCAAGCTCTCTTGTTTATGAAAGCCTTGTGAACCAGGCCTGCTTTGACGAGACTTTCGAGTGTTCGATAGATTGTAACCTTGTCAAAGTGTCTTTCGCCGGATTTTGCAGCAATTTTTTTCTCACTGAGGGGCTTTCCGCTCTCAAATAAGACTTTCAAAATTGACACCCTGTTTTCAGTGTAATAGAGTCCTGCGTTTTTGAGCATTTCGCGAATAAGTTTGTCGATGTTCTGTTTCATCCGATAAACCCTAAATCTCAGTGGTGATGCAGCGGCTTAAAATCGTCCGAATTAATAAACAGCATGGGAAAAACTATATCGCTGATACAGCAGGGGAGCCATACCGCGATGAAGAGCACGACAAAAAAACCTGCCAGCATCAGGGCTGTCATCTCACGCTGCGTATTCATAAGGACGTGAAACGAAGATGCCCACGTACTGATCAGAACATGGCCAGCGTGCGGAAACTTTGTGCTCGACATAAAATATGCGATAAAAATGCCCAGAAAAGCAGCAGGATTAACTATGTACCATTCTTCGATAAAACCTAAATGGAGACCGTGACCGTCGTGCTCATGTGTCGTGGCTGGTTCGGGATCATTTTCGTCCGTCACCCGGGATTCATGCTGGGCTTCGTGGGTAGGAACTGCTACACCAAAGATGGTTTCCCCGAAGAAAGGAAGCACACTGTCACTTAAAGTAGCTATACCGATCGAGCCAAAATAACCGACTATAAAAAGAGTAAGCAAGGAGGTTTTCTTCTTATAAATCAGAAAAAGAGAAGAAGTCACCATCGCAGAGAGAACGACGTGCGTCGGGTGGAATATCTGAAATAGTCTCAGGTTTGTGTGACTGTCCAGGTTCCTGAATATCAGCATGCACAATATACCCGTCGAAGCGCCGAACAATGTAAAGGGAGCGTGGTTTTTCAATTCTAAAAATACAGGTGTTAATTTTTTCATTCTTTCATCAAAGCCTTAAAAGGTTCTTCCACTTATTACAATATCCTACAATAATAAAAATGCAACTAAGTTGCAAGTATTTTTTAAGTATAATTTACGATTTCTGTCAAATTCGAGAGCGCAAGGGAATTTTTGCGGAATTGTTACCTGGTAATGCAAAAAACGTTGCTATAGCGGCCATGTACAGGTAAATTATCTTCTTGAGGTTTGGGTAACTTGATATTTGCATATATTTGGATGATAGAGAATGAAGATCATAGAGACTATGTCAGACTGTCAGCAAATACCCAAAGGTTGCGTTCTGACTATAGGAAACTTCGACGGAGTTCATCTCGGTCACCAGGAAATATTGAATTATGCGCGTAAAAAGGCGATCCAGCGTGCGGCGGAACTGGTTGCAATGACCTTCGAGCCGCATCCTGTTGCGATTTTATATCCTGAAAGAGCACCGGGCGTGCTGACTCCGCTGGAATTCAAGAAGGATTTGCTGACTCAACAAGGTGTGGACTGTTTGGTTGTACTAAGGGACAGTACTGAATTACTGAACCTTTCTCCCGAAGATTTTGTGAATGATTTTCTTGTGGAAAATATTGAACCAAGCATAGTCGTAGAAGGCGATGATTTTAATTTCGGTGCTTCCAGGGCAGGGAATATCGAGACGCTCGAGAAACTTGGAATCGAGAGCGGCTTCAAAGTTCGTGTGGTAAAGGCAAAAACAATCAAGCTTTCAAACGGGCAGATTGTTCGCGTATCGAGTACTATAGTTCGCTATATGCTTGAGAGCGGCCACATCGAGGATGCCTGTGCGGCTCTGGGCAGACCTTACCGTTTGGCAGAGCAAATTATTCCAGGCCGCGGAATAGGAAAAAAACTCGGTTTTCCCACGCTGAACATGAAAGTGCCCAGGCAAGTTATCCCTGCAGAGGGTGTCTATGCCGGATTTGTCTGCATTGGTGATACTTTGCATGAAATTCTCAATTGCAGAGCGGAAATTCCCGCCGCTTACAGTATTGGCCAGGCAAGAACCTACGGAGACGAGTTTCCTCTGCTTGTAGAAGCTCATCTGCTCAGAGATGATGTACCGGATGTAACGGGAAAATATATGGCGATGGATTTTGTTCGACATATTCGCAGCCAGCATAAATTCAAGACCCCGCAGGAGCTTTCTGTGCAAATCGCAAGAGACTGTGAAAAAGCGAAACAACTTCTGGACGAAGAGATATCCTGATATTTATTATAGTCGCAACTTCTTTCAATATAGCGACCAAAGCGACGGCAGCACGTGAGCCTGATGCAATCCCTGGATAAGTTCTGCAACGCCTACGAGCCAGATAAAACCCAAATTATCAAAAATATTCTTTCTGAAAATGACTGGATTAACAACGTATTCCTCCGGCTCTTTAAAATTTGAAAACGAAGGCAGGAAACAGGGCGTTTTTTTACAGTATTCATCGAACTTATCATTATGCAGACCGGAAAGCCTTTTTTGCTCTCCCTGGATTACATTCGGGTAATACAAAGCAAAAACGATAAGTACAAGCAAGGGTATAGTAAGCGTTTTCGTAGCAAGACCTACACCGACGCCGCCCAGCATACTGAAGAAATAAAGGGGATTGCGGCATAAGGAATAAGGACCGATGGTTATCAGTGTTTTGGATTTGTAGCCCGAAATGTACATGGAGCACCATATTCTGCCTATCGTCGCTACTCCAACCAGAATTGTACCAATCAGGAAGAAAACGGAGCCTACTATTTCAAAGTTTTGCCATTTGCTCGTCGATACTATAGCCAGTGCGGCCAGTAAAATAACATATATTCGCGTAAGCGTCGTTCGCAGCCTGCGAAAGATATTCGGTTTATCCATATATGTCAACATCCTTTGTTGAAAAAATTTTCTTAAATTATGTATAATACAATAGTTTATGTAATTACCAAGAGTTATGTTGGAATATTATATAAAAAAACATCATTTGACACCCATTCCGTCAGAAGTTACATTAACGACTCTAAGTATAACTTTTCAATAAATTTTCGAAAGTGTGTTTATATTAAAGAGAAAATAAGTTCTATGGCGTTAGGTAATAATTTCAAAGAAGCGATTAATTTGATTAATAAATCCGATAGGATTTTAATAACTACTCATACGAAACCGGATGGCGACGCATTAGGTTCTTTATCAGCTATGCATGAGGCTCTGGGTGCTTTAGGCAAACAAGCGAAACCTTTGCTGCTTTCGCCTATGCCAGAATGGTATCGATATCTCTTTGAAAAGAAAGTGCCTGTGCTTGGCGAGGATATTAAGCTTGAAGGGCTTACGGAAGGTCGGTTCGGTTTGTTTGATTTAATTATGGTTGTCGATACGAACACTCCCGGCCAACTGCCTGATTTTCAAAAATATCTCAAAAAAGTCGACACTCCAGTTCTTGTCATCGATCACCACAGGACGTCAGGAGGTATCGGTGCAACGGAAATTGTGCAGCGCGATGCGGCAGCGACCGGATTGGTAATTTTTCAATTATTCAAATATGCAGGCTGGAAAATCACGGAGAGTATGGCCGATGCGCTTTTCGTTGCGATTTCCACCGATACTGGCTGGTTCAGGTTCAACAATACCGATGCAAACGCCTTTTTTCGCGACAATGCAGATATTGAAAAAAGACTTGGAGGAAACCGGAGGCACTTATGCTGAGACAGAGAACCTTATAAATGAATCCCGTGTAATAAAAACAGTCGATACGACTGCTCTGTTCATCGAGCTTGGTGACGGTCGCATTCGCTGTTCTCTTCGAAGCAAAGGCGCTCTTGATGTCGGGAAAATCGCAGAAAAATTCGGTGGCGGCGGACATAAAATGGCCGCTGGTACATTTGTTCCCGCTCCAATTGAAAATGCGAAGAAAATAATCTATAATGAAGTTTCGAGTAAGTTTGAATAAGTATTATACCTGTTCTTAGTAGAAAGGATAGGACAATGAAAGAAATCTCAGGCGGCAGAAAAACTGCATATTATATTGGCATGATGATTGTTATTATCGGCTTTCTCACATTTGGTTCCGTCTTCGTGTCGGGAATTCAGCACAACGGGGATTTCAGCAATTTCCGTGCTCGTTCCAAATCCATGGAGACAAGAGCGATTACCGGAATGTGTCTGATTGTAGTGGGCGGCATAGTAATGGGCATCGGTGCACGGGGAGCAGCCGGCTCAGGCCTTGTGCTCGATCCGAAGAAAGCAAGGGAAGACCTTGAGCCATATGCAAGAATGGGTGGCGGGATGCTTAAGGATGCGCTCGACGAAGCTGACATACATCTGGGGAAAAGCTCGTCGGAAAAAGTGATAATGATAAAGTGCAGAAATTGTCAGAAACTGAACGAAGAAGATTCGAAGTTCTGCCAGGAATGCGGAAAACCTCTGTAACGGGGCTAATAAAAAGTGCTGACGGCTCTCACTCAGGAATAAAAAAAGGACAGTCGCTTTGGCAACTGTCCCTAATCTGTTGCTTCTTATTTCTTAAGCTTCTTTCGCTTTAATCCACTTCATCATTTTTCGCAGTTTTCTGCCTACCTGCTCGAGCTGGCAGTCGTGGTCCTTTTCGTAAAGCGAGTTGAAGTTCTTCAAGCCTGTATTGTATTCGTTGACCCATTCCTTGGCGAATGCGCCGGAGGTTATCTCAGAGAGAATTTTTTTCATCTCAGCTCTTGTTTGGTCTGTGATGATGCGCGGACCGCGTGTTAAGTCACCGTATTCTGCTGTGTTGGAAATACTGTAACGCATGTAGC
>JARRRJ010000269.1:0-4154 GCA_037380865.1 Sedimentisphaerales bacterium | reverse complement strand
TAGGCCGTAACGCTTTCCAGCATAAAAAACCAACTAAAATGATCCAGGCACTGAGCCAGGTCGTACACAATAACGCATCTGTGGAAAACTCGCTGAAGATTCTGAAAGACTGAAGCACTAAGAAAAGAATTCCTATAACGAAAGCGAATTCCGAATGAAGAAATTTTGGGTTAACGTTATTCCTTATGAGAAGGAGATTGCTATAGCCGCTCTTGAGAGCGGTGCCGACGCGCTAGTTCTACCCGATGGGCAGAGTGAGACTGTCAGGCAGTTTGGCAAGATTAAGACTGTTGAGATGAACGGCGACATCAAGCCTGGTGCGGATGTGGAATTTATCGATATTGCAGGCAAAGCAGACGAAAATAAAGCCGCTGCTGTTTCTCCCGATAAAATCGTTGTACTCCACATGCTGGACTGGACGATTATACCGATTGAGAATTTGCTGGCTCGAAGAGGCAAAAACATCATGGTTCAGGTCGAAAACAGCCAGCAGGCCAAATTGATGGTTGAAATACTCGAAAAAGGTGCCGACGGAGTTGTTTTGAAAACAAGCGATGTGAATGAAATAAAGAAATGTGCTGAGATTATTCAGGGTATCAGCGAAAAAATCGAGCTTATACCTGCGAAAATTACAAATGCAAAACAGTTAGGCATGGGTGACAGAGCCTGCCTTGATACGTGTACACAAATGGTTCCCGGCGAAGGCATGCTCGTAGGTAATACTGCTTCGGGTTTTTTTCTCGTGCATTCCGAGTCAATTGATAATCCCTACGTTGCGTCCAGGCCGTTTCGAGTGAATGCAGGTGCAGTTCATGCCTATACATTGGCACCGGGAGGAAAAACAAAATATTTAGCAGACCTGAAAGCAGGCGATGAAGTTATGATAGTTGATTTTCATGGCAAGAGCCAGGTTGCATATCTTGGTAGGAACAAAATCGAAAAAAGACCTATGATGATCATCGAAGCAGAAGCTCAAAATCAATCTGTAAGTCTTGTTATGCAAAATGCCGAGACGATTCGTTTAGTCAATCCGGAAGGTAAAGCTATTTCTGTAACATCATTAAAAGTCGGAGATTCCGTCCTTGTACATATCGAAAAGGCCGGCAGGCATTTCGGGATGAAAGTCGATGAGACCCTGATAGAAAGGTAAAGTAATGTTCTGGATGGAAATTGTGCGTGTAATATTGGCTACGGTCCTTGGAGGCATAATCGGCCTGGAAAGGGAATTCCACGGCAAGGCAGCCGGCCTGCGAACAAACCTGCTGATCTGTCTTGGCGCTGCTGTTTTTACGATCATCTCAAAGCAAATGACGTTGGGATCAAACGATTCTATAACAAGAATAGCGGCTCAGATAGTCACCGGCGTCGGCTTTCTGGGCGCAGGTGCCATAATTCAGGACACAGGCGGCGTACACGGGCTGACTACCGCCGCGACAATATGGCTTGTCGCAAGTATTGGAATGGCATGCGGTGCAGGTCTATATAGATTGGCAATTCTTGTTACGATTCTTGCAATTTTTGTTCTGATAGGCCTGGGCAGGCTTGCCATACCGTTTGATAGATATGCAGAAAAGCATCAGAAGAGCAGAAATCCGAGGGATGACTCGACAAACACGCAGGATTCCTCAAGCGAGTGACAAATAAATTCTTAATATCCTTCTTTAATGTGCAATCACAGTTGATATTCTGAACACGGGCAAAAGCAGTGCGATAGCGATAGTGCCTATAATTGCACCCAGAATTGTTATCATTACAGGCTCGATAAGTGCCATAACGTTTCTAATAGAAGCTTCGAGTTTTTTCTCGTAGAAGACAGATACCTTATCGCAGACCTGGCCGAGTTTTCCGCTTTTTTCGCCTGCGCGAAGCATTTGAATAATTCCGGGCTCAATCAGCTCGCCGCCGCGGGAAATCAATATAGACTCGGACAACTGGTAGCCGTCCCTTATTCTCTCGTCAACGCTAATCCACAGATGCTGGAAATAGTAGTTTTCACACGCTCCCTGCAAGACTTGTATGGAATCCAGCAGGCTTACACCCGTGTTTAACATTGTTGCCATGATGCGCATGCTTCGGGTGATAACAGTATCGACGAACATTGTGCCTATTACAGGTAATCGTATCTTCAGGAGGTCTATGACCCTGCGGCCTGAAACCGTGCCGATCCAGTAATATACTCCACCCAAAACAAATATCAGCGTCGTTACGATGACTGTCATCATCTGGAAGTTGCCGAGCATTTTGCTGAAATTCACAAGTAACTGTGTGAGTTTCGGGAGTGAAGCGCCTTTGGCTTCGTAAATCCCCATAAACCTGGGCAGGACAAAAAACATTAGCGTGCCCGTCGCGGCTACTGCCATCAGCGCCATAATAAACGGATATGTAAGTGCGCCTTTTATACGTTTTCGGGTCTCTAACTCGAAAGCGAGATAGCCGCTTAGCACGTTGAGCATTTCAGCCATTTTTCCTGACGCTTCAGATGCTTTAACTACACTGATAAACATCGAATCGAAAACTCTCGGGTATTCTTTGAGCGTTTTTGAAAAGTTCTCACCACCCTTGACTCTTTTGGCGATGTTCATAATTACCATCTTGAATGTGCCGTTCTCAGCCTGTTCCGCAATGGCATCGAGAGCGTCGCTGATCACAACGCCGCTGTCGAGCATCACAGACAATTGCGTCGTAAAAAGAATCAGCGCGGCGGAATCTATTTTTGCACTATGCAGCCTGGTATCCGTGACATCGCCTTCCTGCGATAAGCTATCCGAAGAACGCATGTGCATTTTGAGATTTGACATTATTTCATCGTTAGATTTTTCGATGCCTTGCCTATCGTAATCACGGCTACTTTTAGCGCTCTGAGATTTTCCGTCCTTATTCTGAGAACTATATTGCTGAGCAGTTTTTGTTACTGAAAAAGTCATAATTAAATATCCATTTGTGTGCTTCTGAGGACTTCTTCGATAGAGATAATCCCCGCCTGCACTTTTTCCATGCCGTCATGATCCAGCGCGACCATTCCGTTGTGAAGCGCTTTGGTGCGCAGCTTCTTAAGGCTTGCGCCGTCTG
Organism: Sedimentisphaerales bacterium; assembly: GCA_037380865.1. Taxonomy (GTDB): domain Bacteria; phylum Planctomycetota; class Phycisphaerae; order Sedimentisphaerales; family Anaerobacaceae; genus JAFGPS01. The sequence goes on along the minus strand of JARRRJ010000269.1, from coordinate 1,085 downwards.
TTATCATTTCGAGAATTTCTTCGTTTGGAACGAACAGCTCATGAATAGCGATTCTGCCCGAGTGACCTGTGTTCCTGCATTTTTTACACCCTACACCTCGATAATACGTTTCAATTTTTTCGCATTTCTTCTCTGCAACTTTCCTTATGCTTGCAGGCGGCTCATATTCCGACTTGCAGTTCGAGCATATCTTGCGCACGAGACGCTGAGCCAGGACGGCTATCAGAGACGCGCTGACAAGATACGGCGCGACTCCCAGATCCACCAGTCTTGTGATTGCTCCCGGTGCATCGTTTGTATGCAGCGTCGAGAGGACCAGGTGACCTGTAAGCGCCGCCTGAACGGCGATGTTTGCGGTAGCTTCGTCGCGTATCTCCCCTACCATGATTATATCGGGGTCCTGACGCAAAAGACTTCTCAGCGCAGTAGAAAAAGTAAATCCGGCCGCCTGGTTGACCTGGAACTGGTTTATACCTGAAATATTGCATTCCACGGGGTCTTCCACCGTGCAGATATTCACATCGTCGTTATTAAGTTCCGAAAGACCGGCATAGAGCGTCGTATTTTTGCCTGAGCCTGTCGGTCCCGTAACTAATACAATTCCGTTCGGAGCCTGTATCACTTTCCTGAACAGTTGCAGATTATTATAAGTAAAACCAAGCGTTTCGAGATTCAGCAGCATTTTATGCGGGTCGATTACCCTGATGACTACTTTCTCGCTGAAGTTTCCCGGCATCACAGAAACTCGTAAATCGATGGGTCTACCTTCCATCAAGACATGTATACCTCCGTCCTGAGGCAAACGACGCTGCGCTATATCCAGTTCCGCCATGATTTTTATACGCGAGACAATCGCGGAATGCATCTGATAAGGAGGCCGCATCTTTTCGTAAAGCTTGCCGTCCACACGGTATCGCACACGTAACTTCTTGTCGTCGGGTTCCACGTGTATGTCACTTGCATTTTCGCGAACTGCATTGTAAAGCAGGTAATTGACGAGCTTGACTACAGGCGACTGTCCTGCAACTTCCTCGAGATTACTGATATCCTGTGTGATATTCTCGATAAGAGTAAAATCATCAAGA
>JARRRJ010000268.1:0-4156 GCA_037380865.1 Sedimentisphaerales bacterium | reverse complement strand
TCGAAGCTCAAATCACCAATAAGCTGTACGAGTTAAAGCAGATACCCGGCAAGCTGGAGAGAAACGCGGCAGTACAGGAGCTATTCGACCAGGTTATCGCGGCTTATTCTCCGGGCGAGAGCGAACCTCCAGTCGACAACGAAGAATTTGACGAGTCGCTTGAAGAAGGCCCTGATGAAGGCCTGCCTGTAGAAGATGACGAGAACAAGTATGACAAATCCATGATCAAGCGTATTCTCTCGGAGATAGAAGGCAAAGTCGTCAAAAAACTTTTGCTCGAAGGCAAAAGGCCCGATGGCAGAGGTTACAGAGATGTACGCCCGATTGACTGCGAAGTCGGAATTCTGCCGAGAAATCACGGATCGGCGCTCTTCACGCGTGGTGAAACGCAAGCGCTCGTAAGCGTTACACTCGGAACGATTCGCGATGCGCAGATTATAGATGGCTTGCTGGATGAGTACGCGCAGAGCTTCACATTGCACTATAACTTCCCACCGTTTTCAGTCGGTGAAGTCAGGCCGGTTCGAGGAGTCGGCCGCAGGGAAATAGGACACGGCGCTCTCGCGGAAAAAGCGCTCGAAGCAGTCAGACCTCCTGACGAAGAATTCGCGTATACGATCCGCATCGTTTCGGACATTACCGAATCGAACGGCTCCAGCTCGATGGCTTCCGTTTGTGGAGGCTCGCTTGCTCTTATGGACGCAGGCGTCCCGATCAAAAACGCGGTTGCCGGCATCTCTATCGGCCTGATAAGCGATGAGAGCGGCAGGCACGAATTGCTTACTGATATCGTAGGCGAAGAAGACCATTACGGCCTGATGGATTTCAAGGTGGCGGGAACTACCCAGGGCATCACCGCGATTCAGCTTGATATTAAAGCTGAAGGTCTGGACCACCAGATTATGGTCGAAACACTCGAAAGAGCAAGAGAAGCACGTTTGCAAATACTCCAAAAGATGAACGAAACCATCAGTGCGGCGCGCAGTGAGCTAAGTATTTATGCGCCGAAACTTGTAAGCATTGAGATTGATCCTGAGCTCATCGGTAAAGTGATAGGTCCCGGTGGAAAGATGATTAAGAGCATCCAGGAGCAGACCGACTCGACAATAGAAGTCGAAGAGGACGGCACAATCTATATAAGTTGTCTCGGCGGCGACGGCCATCTTAAGGCCAAAGAAATGATCGAAGCACTTACTCAGCCTCCGAAAATCGGGAAGATTTACGAGAATTCCAAAGTTGTTTCCGTCAAGGAGTTCGGAGCTTTCGTGGAAATTATTCCCGGCGTCGAGGGACTCTGCCATATCAGCGAATTGAGCGATGGGTACGTCAAGAACGTCGAGGAGGCCGTCAAAATGGGCGATTTGATACCTGTCAAATTGATATCCATCGACGAGCAGGGCAGGTTAAAACTCTCGCGCAAGGCTGCTCTTAAAGAGATGAAAAAAGCAAAAAAAGAAGAAGAGAAATAAAAGTCATAAATGACTAAAGTGAACTAAGGTGAGCTAAAGTTCACTTTCAACTTTAGTCATTTTAGTCCCTATGGGACACCTAAGACGCTCACTTTTATTATGGTCATGGCTGATGACAAAATTCAGGCCGGCAAAGGAGAAGAACTTGAGCAGTTGAGCAAACTGACTGGTCAGCTTGCGCACGAAATTAAGAATCCGCTTTCCACTATCAAGATTAACCTGCAGCTTATCAGTGAAGAGCTGGCTGATTTAATTTCCTCAAGTGAGAGGTCATCTGAAAAAGCCGACGGCCGATTGGGCAGGGCGCTTCGCAAAATCTCGGTAGTCGAAAAGGAGACTGACAGGCTCGAACAGATACTCGATGGCTTCCTTCGCTATCTCGACAGGACGGACCTGCAGCTTGGCAATGTTGATCTTAACGAGCTTATCAGTGACATGATAGACTTTTATATGCCTCAGGCGTCGAGCCATTCGATTACGATGCGGCAGACATTGGGCGATGAGAAACTCATTTGCAGGCTGGATGCGGACATGATTAAACAGGTAGTTCTGAACCTGTTCATTAATTCTCAGCAGGCTATGCCTGGCGGCGGGGAATTAATGGTACGAACTTACAGCGAAAACGAGAACGCGGTTATTCAGATAAGCGATACAGGCTGCGGCATTACACCTGATAATTTGCCGCATATATTCGACGCCTATTATTCATCCCGTCCCAACGGCAGCGGCCTCGGATTGCCAACTGCGAAAAGAATTATTCAACAGCACGGAGGCACGATAAAGGTCGAAAGTGAACCGGGACGGGGAACGGTATTTACGATAAAGTTACCAGTACTGAAAGTGTAAGGTGAACTAAAGTTGAATGCTACTCTGCGTAGTAGCCTACGCTAAGAAGCATGAGAGTGACTCAAGTTGAATTTAACTTGAGCTCACTTTAGTTCATTTTAGGCATTTCAAACTTGTGAGGTAAAATTTGAGCCAGAAGGCCGGCATAATATTAATAGTTGACGATGAGCGTGAGCATGCAGACGGTCTTGCTGAAGCGCTCGAGAAATTCTGTGACAAAGCGATAGCGGTCTATAGCGCAAAGGATGCGCTCGAGATTCTGCGAAGCAGGAGGATTGATATTGTCATTACAGATTTGAAACTGGAGAGCGAAATTGACGGCCTGACTATTCTCACTGAAGCTAAAAAGCATGACAGCCAGACGGAGGTAATCTTAATAACCGCTTTTGCTACTATTGACACATGCAAGGAAGCCATAAAACGCGGTGCTTTTGATTACCTCGTAAAACCGATAGACATAGGCCATCTTCGCACGCTTGTAAGCCAGGCATGGCAAAAGATCGTTTCCTCCGAGGCAAGGCAGGCTGAGAGAATCAAGGAAGACATGCAGGAATTTTATTTCGAGGGTGTCATGGGTGATAGTCCTGCGATGAGGGGAATTTTCGAGGTTGTAAGGAGAGTCGCGCCGACTAATATTTCGGTACTCATAGAAGGCCAGTCGGGTACGGGCAAGGAGCTTCTTGCAAGAGCGATTCACAATAACTCGAAGCGCTGGAACAAGCCTTTCAAGCCTGTCAATTGCGCCGGCCTGACGGAGACTTTACTGGAAAGCGAACTGTTCGGCCACGCGAAGGGGGCTTTTACCGGAGCGGCTTCCGATCGCAAAGGGCTTTTCGAGGTCGCCAACCAGGGTACGCTTTTCCTCGACGAGATTGGCGATATGACAGCGAATTCACAGGCCAAGCTCCTTCGCGTCATCGAAGATGGGATAGTCGTCCCAGTCGGCTCGAACAAGCCTGTAAGCGTGGACGTGCGCATTATCAGTGCGACAAACCAGAATTTACCAGAGCTGATTGACAAAAAGCTGTTCAGGCAGGATCTTTATTTCAGGATAAAGGGAGTAAATATTTCTCTGCCTGCTCTGCGCGACAGGTCGGAAGATATCCCTGTTCTGGTTGATTATTTTCTCAAAGAAGCTTCTGCTGAAGTGGGCTCTAGAGTATCAGGGATTACCAGTGACGCTCTGTCGGCCCTGTCAAAATACGACTGGCCGGGCAATATAAGGCAGCTCCGAAATACCATAAGAACCATGGTAGTAATGTGCGACAGGGAGCAGCTTGACGTAGTCGATATTCCGCCCGAGATAGCCAAAAGGCCGCAGTTGGGAGCGGGCGATGCTGTCTCCGGAACTCTTACAGGCGTATCACTCAATGAGCTCGAGAAAAAGGCTATCGCGGAGACGCTCGCCAAGACAAAAGGCAACCGTGAAAAAGCGGCCAAAATGCTCGGCATTGGCGAAAGAACACTCTACCGAAAAATCAAGGAATACAACCTGTGATTTCCGCCTCTTAATACCTTAAGATTAATACTTTCTCATGACGTTATTCAATTCTTTTTTTAAGTCATGCAAAACCTGACAATTGCTTAGGTGAAATCCCTGAATCCTGCATCGGATAATGCACTTAAGTTCTTTATCTTATTACAGTTATGGCTATTTAGATAAAATTTCCAATTTTTTCTTGAGTTGACTTGTAAAATTGTATAACATAGGTAAACTTATATTTCGATGTAGAGAAGGAACGGAAATATCGTTATTTGTAGGTGTAATTCGTTTTCGCAGAAAAGAAAGGAGGCATACATAAAACAATTTCTTGAGTTAGACAGGGATTAATTATTCAAGC
>JARRRJ010000267.1:0-4159 GCA_037380865.1 Sedimentisphaerales bacterium | reverse complement strand
AACCGTATTTCAAGTCGATCCCACTTAATTTCGTCAATATTTTATTATATTTTAAAAGGTTACAACGTTTTTTAAAATTTTAATGGGACAGCAGTGCTTTAAGATATTGATTTATAATCGCATTTTGTACCCCTAAAAAGTATAAAGTGCCGACCTATAATGACCGATATGAACATTAGAATAAAATATTTAGCCTTATTTTGCCATGAGAAACGATTTCATATTTGTCAAAAATTCACTTTTATATTTTTATCGAAAGGTTCCTCTCTATTTCTTTGCTGATAATAGTAAATGCGTTCTTTATAAACCAGCAGGGATTACCCTAAAAGAAATGCGAATCAAGGAAAAGCTTTTGCCTAAAAAGCTTTATATTAAACAAAAATCTAAGGTCGACGCCATTAAAGAAGTTCAAAAAGGCTATAATAAAGAATTAAAAGACAGTATAAAGCAGAATGATCTTAACAGCATACGGAGCATTCTGAATAATATCGTTGAAGTAACATTTGAAGAGCCGATTAGCGGAAGTTTGGAAGGAATTAGAAATACAGTAAATATCTTAGTCGATGAATATACAGAAGATTTTAATGTACTTATTCGCTTATTAGACTTAACGGTGAGGGATTATACCACCTTTATCCACTCGGTAAACGTTATGGCAATGGCATTAAGTTATGCTTCATACGTAAAATTCGGCTTATCGCAGAAAAAAATTTTAGGACTTTCTGCATTGCTGCATGATATTGGTAAAGCAAGAATTAATATAGATCTTCTCACCGCACCAAGGAAATTAAATGAAGAAGAGTTTATGGAAATTCAGAAACATACCGTTATTGGATATAATATTTTGAGTGAATGTCAATTTGGCAATGATAAAATCAAAACTACTGCGCTTCAGCATCACGAAAAATTAGACGGAAGCGGCTATCCTTCAGGAAGGACTAACATAGATGAATTCGCACAAATAGTGGCAATCATCGATTGTTACGAAGCGCTTACCAATTACGAAAGAGTATATCGGAAAGCGATGAAGCCATTAAGTGCACTTGAGCTTATCCAATATGAGATTGTCAATGCTGGTAAATTCTCGAGACAAATATTTAAAGATTTCGCATATTCACTTTTGCAATTTTATAATTCACCCAAAAAATCGATAAGTTTTCAACCTTCAGCATAGATGAACATAACGGCGGAGAGAAACGCATGGCTCAAAATCACTTAATTTGCAATCATCAAATGTGTTAAATTCCTATGCCATTTGAGTTGCTTTTAAATTATTTTCAAATGAAATTATTATGTTATTTTAATTTATTCTCAAGTATTTCTCGAATATAACGATATAAAATAGGAATGCTAACCATTTGAGGTTGCAACTGAAAAAGTTCCATTTTCTTAATTTAATAATTGCAAGATACATTCGTCGAAGGATAATCTGAGATGACTATTAATATATTAGTTGTGGAAGATGATGTTAATATTTCAAAATTATTGATGAAGTTTCTCATTAAATCTGGTTTTAAAACTAAATGTGCCAATAGTGCCGAAGAGGCTGAAGAAATTTTAAAACATAAAGAAATAAATACAGTATTAACGGATATAGTATTGCCGGGCACTGATGGCATAAAATTAACCAAAAGCATTATTAAAAAATATAACCTTGATGTAATCGTAATGACTGGTTACAGCTCTGAATATTCTTATGAAGATGCCATCAAAAATGGCGCAAGCGATCTGATTTTCAAGCCAGTTAAATTAAATGAGTTACTTTTAAGAATTAACAGGGTTATAAAAGAACGGTCGCTATCAGATGAGCGTGATAGGATGATAAAGGAACTGAAGCGATTAACAATAGAAGATTCATTGACCGGCTTATACAATTCAAGGCATTTTTTCGACCAACTCGATAAGGAGATTAAAAGATCAGATCGTTATTTACATCCAATTTCTTTGATTTTTATTGATATTGATAATTTTAAGGAAATTAATGACACTTACGGGCACATGATTGGGGATAGCATTTTAGCCCTAATAGCAAAAAGGATAAAAACCTGCCTTAGAACCAATGATAGCGCTTTTAGGTTTGCGGGAGATGAATTTACGATTATATTACCAGAAACGGCCTTAAATGAAGCTAAATTTGTAGCTGACAGAATATTATCTAAATTCTCAGATGAATCCTTTGTAATCAATGAAAAAGAAATATTAGAAATAACCCCAAGCGTTGGTATAACTGAATATCAGAGAAATGAAGGGCATCAGCAATTTGTGCATCGTGCCGATGTAACAATGTATGAAGCTAAACAGCGAGGTGGGAACAGAGTGATCATCTCACCAGCGGTGAATGCGCCATCCATAACCATTATACCACAACATTTTTGACTACCAAAACTTTTAGTTGCTCTGAAGTTCAACAAGCATTGGTTGCCCCGAAAATCCAGTGAGCCTGTAAAGAAATCAAAGCAACCAATTATGCCATCACGTGTTTCACAGTGTTTGCCTTTAAAAGGTCTACCCGGAATCCCCGGATTACGCATACCCGATATACCCTGATCAATTTCCACCTCCCATTCGCTGATACATGCGATACTTTTTAGACGCATTTTCTGATAAGATTATTCAGGGATCGGATCGACAGGCCAGTGGCGAGATTGGAACGTTCGACGGCAGCGAGACCTGCGTAACAACGTTCCGATTGAGATAGAACAGAGTTAAGAAAACTCAGAGACACGATAGGGAAACCTCTGTCCATCAGGTCGGTGCAGAAAGATAGCCACAAAAGGTTATGGTATGTGCTTTGGGCCAGATCAAATTGAAGTTTGAGTTCCCCAACAACTTGATTTTAACAAATTTATGTTTACAGCTATATTATCCACTGAGAAAGGAGGTGGGTAATATGGCGCAAGAGGAAAAACGAATTGTTACTCCCATGATCGATGTTAATCACAATGACGATGATACTGGTTTGGAAATTCGGGTAGATTTGGTTGGAGCGTCAAAAGAAAGCGTTGATCTTGATGTGGGTGATAAAGGTTTTTGCATTAAAGCCGAAGCTGAGGATATTCGATATGAAAATTGCTATATGCTTGCTCATGAGGTTAAGCGTGAGGAAGCAAAAGCAAAATTTGATTCCGGACTACTAAAGATTACTGTTCCATTTAAAGACACCTTACATGGACATAAAGTGACTATCGAATAGACTATTACAAATTTGCGTACAACAAAGTTCAACATAGGTCAAGAATCCCGATTTCATTTGTGTTGGCTTTCGATTAAGATGCGATGTCATCAATTTCAGGAGCCCACGTTTCGTTCATGAGGTTTCAACTTGGCCTATCATTTGGAAAGCGTGGATTAGGGATTAAAGTCCGCGCTTTTCTTATTTGTCAGAAAATAAAGGATATTGGGGAGATAGGGCTGGTATGAAATCTGTGATTCCTTCAAGGACTCTCAAGGATTGGTTGCCCTGAAAAAACTTGTGGGATTATAAACATATCGCATGTTGCCCAGTTGTTAGCCTTTAACGGTTTGCTCGGAATCCTCGGATTACGCATACCCGTTATGGCCTGACCAATGTCCTCCTCTCATTCTCTGATACGTACGAACCTTTTGAGATCCATTTTCCGATACGTGTGAAGGCTTTTCATTAATTCCACCATTGTAAATCCTGTTCAGCGTGCTTAACTTATCGTCAGTTAGAATTAAACCCAAAAAGCTAAAGGAAGAGCCATGGCAAATGACACGACAGTTGAAGCAGCAGAAGAGTTTTACAATAATCTTAGAGATGAACCATGCATCTTATGTGGTGAGCCATACTGCTATGCTTTGGGCAGCTATAAGCCAGAACCACTGAAACATTCTTTAAACATAGAATCCAAAACCCCTGTTCTATACTATACGCTGTGTGAGCGATGTTATAACAAGGGTAGCATACCAACTGCCCGCATAGAAGGCGCTTATAGAAGCAAATTTCACAAGAATGCTGCTTGAAATTCAATTTTTACACTTTTTGAGCACTCTCCGTAAGTCCCGCAAAATCCTCCCCTCCCATTCGCTGATACGTGCGATGCTTTTCAATCGAATTTTCTGATAAGCAGGTAGGCTTCTGAGAACCTCAGAAGGCTTGGCCCGAAGGGCCGGGGTGGCCCATTTATTAAACATGAGT
>JARRRJ010000266.1:0-5800 GCA_037380865.1 Sedimentisphaerales bacterium | reverse complement strand
GAACGTTATCTTAGTTCGAGAGAAATATTGGCAAAATCGAGACTATCGAAGCTCAATGGTATCAATATGTTATCGAATTGAACCATGAACATTGAACATACCCGTTGCCAGGTGTGAAGCGTTTTTTATTGACTCGAAGCGCAGAGTCATTTAGACTTTATAAGTAAATTTAGGCAGGTGTGATTTTTTTCGCCTTTTGAATCCTATTAACGGGAGGTGTTAAAATGTTGAAAAATCGCAGTGTGTCGGTAGAAATTTGTTTTCTTATCCTCGTATTATCACTGCTCTGCGGCCAGGCCCGTGCTTTTGAGAATACTACTCTGCGAAGCAGCGCTTCGCTGCGAAGCACGAGTTTCAAGGTCGCAGTTTACAGCCGCGCCTACGAAACAAGACAAATGGCTGACCTGAACAGACTCCAAGCATGGTGGGACAACATTTCAAAGCAGGTTCATATCGACAAAATCTATCTCGAAACTTACCGCGATACAGGCAATCTCGTCGATGGCCAGACTCTCGAAATCGCGAAGAAATTTTTTAACGACAGAGGCGTCGAAACAGCAGGCGGAATCACCTACACCCTCAGCGAATCGAATCGCTTCCAGACTTTCTGCTACAGCAATCCCGAGCAGCGAAAGACTGTCCAGCAGATAGCTGAGCACACTGCAAAATATTTCGACGAGATTATCCTCGACGATTTTTTCTTTATCAATTGCAAATGCGAATTTTGTATCGCGGGCAAAGGCGACAAAAGCTGGACGCAGTACCGTCTCGAACTGATGGCAGACGCCGCACAAAACCTCGTCGTCGGGCCTGCTAAAAAGATTAATCCGAATGTCAAAGTGATCATCAAATATCCGAACTGGTACGACCATTTTCAGGGACTCGGCTTCAATCTCGAAAAAGAGCCTGCGATATTTGACGGCCTTTACACAGGCACCGAAACGAGAGACCCGTCAAGCAGCCAGCACCTTCAGCAATACCTGGGCTATCTGATTTTCCGCTACTTCGAGAACCTCAAGCCCGGCGCCAATATGGGAGGCTGGGTCGATACAGGCGGAGCAAATCCGCTCGATCGATATGCAGAACAACTCTGGCTTACTCTTTTTGCGAAAGCGCCGGAAATCACTTTGTTCAATACTCAGCAGATACAAATGGGCTTGCGGGGCTACAACACCCCATGGGCAGGCCAGGGAACCAGCTTCGATTATAATGAAATGATGCAGCCCATAGAGCTTCCTGATGGTACAACAGTGCAGCGTAACACTTACGCGGGAGCGGCTGGCTACACTTTCGATAAAGTCGACAAATTCCTCGGAAAGCTGGGAAATCCAATGGGTGTCAAAAGCTACAAGCCATTCCATTCCACTGGTGAAGATTTTCTCCAGGACTACTTCGGAATGATAGGAATACCGATGGATATTGTTTCAGAATTTCCGACCGATGCAAATATGATTTTGCTCACACAACAGGCCGCGGCGGATCCTGATATCGTGGAAAAAATAAAAGGCCAGTTGATGAATGGAAAATCCGTTACAATAACTTCCGGATTCCTTCATGCGATGCAGGGAAAGGGTATCGAAAATATCGCGGAGCTTCAATACACCGATCGCAAGGCAATTGTCAGAGATTTTGGCGGGATGCGCGGCGGCGCTGCTAACCAGGCTACAGATGATATTGTGATTCCGCAAATAGTCTTTTATACAAATGATTCGTGGGAAGAGCTTGCGGCCAGGGACGGAACGAACGGCTGGCCTATGATTATTTCCTCAAGCTATGCAAACGGAACGATGTACACTTTCACAATTCCCGAAGATTTTATCGACTTGTATAATCTGCCGAACTCTGTTTTGTCCCGATTCAGAAGCTATCTTACAGCAGGCATGCCTGTAAGCATTGATGCGCCGGGAATGGTAAGCCTTTTTGTCTATGACAACGATACTTGTATTGTAGAATCGTTCAGGGATGAGCCGGTAGATGTCACTGTCACAGTCGCAAAACAGGTAAGCGGACTTCGTGACCTTCAAACTGAAGAACGGGTTACTTCCGGCGGAGCAAGAGGCGGCACGAGAAGAGGCTTTGGAATGGGTGGATTCAGAGGTTTTGGAGGAAGGCGCGGCGGCGGAATGGCACGAACGAGTTTTAACGTTACGATTAAGCCGCATTCGTATCGCGTATTCAAATATGAATAAGTTAACAAAAAAAGAAATCACGGCTGGTTAAGTTTTTACAGGACTCAATTATGAAAAAAGAACAACTGAATCGAAGACAATTCATTAAAGGTACGGCTGCCGTCGCAGGCGCGGCCTTATTATCGCAATATGCAAAAGGAGCAGAAACTGCCGTCGAAAGTGTAAAAATAACGGCAGTTGACCAGGTCACTCTCGGAAAAACCGGCTTGAAACTGAGCAGGCTCGGTCTTGGTCTTGGAACAAGAAACGGAATTGAACAGCGTAACCTCGGACAGGAAGGATTTAACACCCTGATAAAATATGCATATGACCAGGGTATCACATGCCTGGATACCGCTGAAAATTATCAAACACGTTCTATGATAGCTCCAGCGATTAAAGGCTTGCCTCGTGAAAAACTGTTTATCCAAACTAAAATAGAAACATATGGCGGCAGAGGCAGGTTTGGCCGCAGAGGCGCAGCGGCAACTCCCGCGAACAACCTTGAAAGAATTGAAGGTTTTCTTAAAGAGTTCGATGTCGAATATATCGACAGCCTTTTGATACATTGCCAGACAAATCCGACTTGGGACGAGCAAAACAAGCAAATGATGGAAGATCTTAGTAAAGCTAAAGAAAAAGGCTACATTCGCTCACACGGCATATCATGTCATTCGTTAGCTGCAACAACAAAAGCAGCGTCATTAGAATGGGTTAACGTAAATCTTGTCAGGATTAATCCTCAGGGTGTTCTCATGGACACTTCGGAAACTGCCGTTTTTGGAGATAGTAAAGAATCGGATGTGCCCGCAGTGGTTGAGCAGCTCAAGATTATGCGAAAGAACGGACATGGTGTAATCGGCATGAAACTTATCGGCGAAGGCGCTTTTAAGGATATCGAGCAGAGAAAGAAATCAATTTCATGGGTAATGCAATCCGACATTGTCGATGCAGTCGTAATTGGAGTAAAGAGCAAAGAGGAAATTGACGAAGCTATAAAGAATATCAACGAGACTTTTGCACAAAAAGCTTGAAAATGATGTATATTTGGATAAACAACACGATTATTATAATTAGCAGGGATAATATGAAGCTGCCCTGAGAGAGCGAATTTTCAGCAACAAAAAGCCTTCCCGAGCAGCAGACTTTGGAAGGCTTTTTTTGTTCGGTGCAAGTTGGGAGTTTTATGAAAAAAAGAGGCGATATTGACATTTCCCTCTGAAATGCGTATCTTAATAATCTTTATTTAATAAGGAATTTTAGAAATGTCAGAAAAGAAAGAAAAAAGTTATCGTGAAACGTTGAATCTGCCCAAGACTGATGTTGCGATGAAGGCCAATCTCGTCCAGCGTGAGCCGCAGATGCGAAAGGCCTGGGCAAAAGACGATATTTACGCCCAAACCAGGCAAGCCAGGAAAGGTGCACCTTCTTACATACTCCATGACGGCCCGCCATACGCAAATGGCGATATTCACATGGGTCACGTTATAAATAAAGTGCTCAAGGATTTCGTGGTCAAATACAAAACCATGACAGGTTTTGATGCTCCCTACATCCCCGGCTGGGATTGCCACGGCCTTCCAATCGAATCCAAGGTTATGACTGAGCTTGGCGATGATGCAAGGGAAATGAGTAAGCCTGAGATACGCAAAATGTGCTATAAATACGCGAGCAAATACGTCAAAATTCAGAGCAAACAGTTCCAGGAGCTTGGCGTTTTCGGCGATTTCGATAATCCTTACCTGACTTTCAAACCTGCCTATGAAGCAGGCATTCTTGAGGTCTTCGCCAAACTGGTCGAAAAAGGGCTTGTTTATAAGCAATTAAAACCAATCCACTGGTCAATTGGATGTGAAACGGCTCTCGCTGAAGCTGAACGGTGCATCCACACCTGGATTATAAAACCATAAGCTACGAAAAAGATGGACAGAGATATATTTCCATAATCGCGGCCGATCGCATCGAAGCGGTCCTCGCCGCTGGTGAGCTCCACGAAGGTCAATACAGCATAAGCGAAAAATCGGTTCGCGGCAGTGAGCTTGAAGGATTGCGCTACAACCACCCATTCATAGAGAAAAATCCGACCGACAAAGATGCATACATGGTGATTCTCGCCGATTACGTCACAACCGAAGACGGCACAGGGCTTGTTCACATTGCACCGGGACACGGCCTTGAGGACTATCTTTCCGGACAAAAATATGACCTCGCGGTTTATTCACCCGTGTTGGACGACGGCCGGTACGATGATACTGTGCCCGGCTGGCTCAAGGGACTTAAAGTCCTCGAAGTTGATAAAGTCGTGAATAATTATTTGAAGGAAATCGGGCTGCTCTATGCACAGGGTGAAATCGTTCACAGTTATCCACATTGTTGGCGCAGCAAAGGCCCGGTCATCTTCCGAGCGACTGAGCAATGGTTCATCAGCGTGGATAAAGAATTGCCCGATATCGGGAAAAACCTGCGCGCTTTGGCACTTGATAGTGTCAACAATGTAAGATGGATCCCCGGCTGGGGAGAAAAACGCATCGCAGGTATGCTCGAATCGCGTCCCGACTGGTGTATCAGCAGACAGAGAAGCTGGGGTCTCCCAATCCCTGTCTTCGTGAACACAGAAGGAAAGACATTACTGACAAAGGAATCGGTTCTCGCAGTAGCTAAACATGTCGAGAAAAAAGGTTCCGATAGCTGGTTCACAGATACGCCGCGAGAGATTTTAGGCGATGACTGTGAACTGCCCGAAGGCTTTGATCTCGATAACCTACAAAAAGAGGAGAATATTTTCGACGTCTGGTTCGAGTCGGGATGCAGTTGGTATAGCGTATGTGTCAAGGGATCAGGCTGGCCTGTACCTGTTGATTTATATCTCGAAGGTTCCGACCAGCATCGCGGCTGGTTCCAGTTGTCATTGCTGCCGGCGCTCGGAGCTACAGGAAAACCTCCTTTTAAAAATGTTCTAACGCATGGTTTTACTGTCGATGAAAAAGGCATGAAGCAGTCGAAATCACTTGGTAATTATGTCAACGCGCAGGACGAAATACATAAGTACGGCTCAGATATTCTCAGGCTCTGGGTGTCGAGTGTCAATTACCAGGAAGATATCAGGTGCAACGATGAAATAATCGGCCGTACGCAGGATGCGTACAGAAAAATCAGAAACACGCTCAGGTATCTTCTTGGAAATATAGACGACTTCGAGCCAGGAAAGAATTCCGTAGATTATAAAAAAATGCTGGAAATCGACAGATGGGCGATGCAGCAATTGCAGAAATTAATCGCAGACGTAACAGCCGCTTACGATAATTTCGTATTTCACAAGGTCTTTTCGCTCATTTACAATTTCTGTACAGTCGAGATGAGCAGTATTTACATGGACGTCCTGAAAGACAGGATGTATTGCGACGCTGCTGAGAGCTTGTCTCGCAGGAGTGCGCAGACTGCGATGTACAAAATTTTGGACAGCCTCGTTCGAATGCTCACTCCTGTACTGGTACATACTTCCGAGGAAGCATGGGCATCGATAAAATACAAATCTCAGAATGTAGAAAGTGTACATTTGGCAAATATGCCAGTGTTGGATAAAAAAATAGATTACCAGGCTGAAGAACAAAAATGGCAGAAGTTAATGGAAT
>JARRRJ010000265.1:1188-5375 GCA_037380865.1 Sedimentisphaerales bacterium | reverse complement strand
AAAAGCGATAAAGAAGCTTTGCAGCTCAGCGAAAGGAATTGTCACAGCTGAGGAGCATACGATAATCGGAGGCCTTTCAAGTGCAATCGCTTATATAATGCGAGGCTCCGGAATCCCGATGGAAGCAGTCGCGGTACAGGACGTTTTCGGCCAGTCAGCTTTGGGTTGGGAGCAGCTTCTTGAGCATTACGGTCTCACTGAAAAAGACATAGTAAAAGCAGTTAAGAAAGTTTTAGCATAAACTGAATATATTAATAAAATTGAATATATGCGTTGTCTGAGGAAAGCCGTTTATATCCCCAGACAAAATATAAATATTCATGAGATTAATATCATTTGGATGGTCGTGTAGATAAATTTGTAAAAGACTTGGCGATCATTCCAAGAGACTGAAATTGCCTTCAAGGGACTTCACTATTAGCTCGGCCCCTGAGGTAAGCATTAGAAACAGAAAAATGAAAATTTTAAAACTTGGCGTTGCCCTATGCATGTCCAGCATTGCACTAATAGCAATTGGAGCAGAAGCCGTTAAGATATATCATAATTCTCTCACAGGTGCAGTTCAGTTCACAGATTGGTCCGAACCAGTCAACGGTCTTAAATGTCGTATTGGTGCGAACAAGTCGAAATTCACATTAGGAGGTGGAACACCTATTGTGGTATTGCAAGTTCAAAATGTGTCTTCAAAACCGATTGCTATTAATGACTTTTTGCTTCCCAACATGCTCGTGCTCATCAAACCTACTAAGAAGACATATTACAGTTATGATTTTCAGTGGATTTATGATGAGAGTCTCAAAACTTTACCTACAGGTGCAAATGTTGAAGCGGCGTGCCGCATCCCTGCTAGCCTGTTGCCGCTCAGTGGAGAATATGAGTTTTCACTTTCAATTAATCGTGGGATTTATCCACCAGATTCCCACGGCACCCCATTTCGTGGTAAGGATTGGTGGACCGGCATCATTAACACACATTCTTTGAAGATTACAATGCAATAATATTATCCACATCATAAAGTTTATGATATGGGGATTTTCATTTATCAAATAAAACTGCGAAAACTACTGAACATATTTTATTGCTCGACAGGCTTTCCGAAGATTGTAAATTCCATGATTCCGAGGGTTGAGCTTGGCCTGTTTGGCCAGTCGGTCATTGTAAAACGCACATATCGACAGACTGTCGGCGGAATCTCCTCGAACTCGATATACTTCGTGACATTATTCGATGTTTTATCCAGCACGGTCGTGTAGTTTGTGCCGTCAGTGGATGCTTCGATTTTATATTGATGGGCAATAGTCGTATTAGCAGGCTGAGCAGCGGGGGCGCCTCTTCGTCCTGTCAGACCAGCGCCAAAACCACGTCCTCCTCGACCCCGGCCGCCAAAACCTCTGCCGAAACCGCCTCCTCCCGTTGTGAACTCGATGCGGCAGGAATCAATTGTAAATAGTTGCTGGACATCAAATTCCGTCGCGGGACCCAGATCAATTGTCAGTGTTGGCTCGTTGTCATCTTCAGCCGGTTCCCACCATGTCCCGTTGGAGTTATCTACCGCATAAGCCGCATCACGGCCTGTACGCTGGCTAGAGAAACTGCCGCGCTGGTTCATCGCGCGAAGTTTATTAACTGTCAAAGGAATCGAGCCGGAATCATTGTCATGCGCTGGGTCAGCTACTACGCCGGGAGCCCATTGAGGTGTTTCAGTTGCACCGTGAACGAAGAGGTTTCCATCCTTATCGAAACCGACCGGGTCCATGCCGATCCGCCTGCCGCCGGGCGGGTTGGCGAGAACAATCGTGTAGAATTGCCACCAGTTGCCGTCGGGACCTTTTACTACGCTTCCATGGGCGGGACCTGTGACGACTCCCGTGGTTTTTCGCAACACAGGATTATTCGGAGCATAGGTGAAAGGCCCGAGAGGACTTTTGCTCGTATATACACCAGTAGCGTAGCTGAGCCACTGGGTGCCTGAAGCAGAGTATTCGAGGTAGTACGTGTCGTTGTGCTTTATCATCCACGGACCTTCCATCCACGTGACATCGGTGAATTCGTTCATTTCGCCGTAACGTTCCCATATGTGGGATTTATTGAAGCTGAACAAAAGTTTCGGCTCGCCGGCAAATTGTGAAAGGTCCTCCGGGTCAAGCTGAACAACATAAACGCCTTCAACGCCTCTGCCGGGATAATACATATACGGCTTATTGGCGTCTTCGAAAAAGTCTACGTCGAAAGCTCCCGTCCATGTGTTGCCGTTTGCCGATTTGCCTGACCATGGCTGGCCGCTCAAGGTTTTCCAGTCGCCGACTTGTTCGTATGGGCCAAGTATGTCTTTCGAGCGATAAAGGGGTGCGTTATTACCTGACATGTAAAAATACCCGTTGTATTTGAAAACACCCGGTGCGACGGGAACTCGCCCCTCAACTGCGCTGTATTTCCAGTTCACCATGTCTTCGGAGACCCAGGCTCCGCCGCCCGTGCAGAACATATAATATTTATTCCCTTCCTTCACTACAGTGACGTCTCCAAGACTGACTCCCTGGGCTGAGCCGTTCTGTGAGGATGTTTCCATGGAGAGAGGATTGCAGTACCTGAGCGATTTTCCTATAACAGGCGATGCTAAACCAGCGTGAAGTGCTTCGACACCGAAATTCAGAAATATTCCCATAGCAAGAATTAACATAATAAAGACAGAATTGCGAGATACAGTCATTTTAGTGCCTCCTAAAAAAGTTCACTGACATATTTGGCGGAAGAAATTTCCGCCGGCTCTTTTATTCAAGAATATTACTCGGAAATTCACAATGACTTAAAGTTACTTCTTCTCGGGAGCCTTTAGATACCTGGCTGCAAAGTCAATAAAGAATGGCCAGTTTGGTTGATCTGTATGTCCGCTGGAATGCTGGCGAAAAGCGGCTTCTCCTTCAGCATCCAGAACCTCAAGTCCGGGATATTCCTTATATCCGACACCTTTGGCACCGAGCAATACGTAGACAGGCGAGGCCAGCGAGCAGGCCATCCACATGCCCCTTGCATCGACCCATTGATCACTCATTCCGCCTCCACTGCCTGCGCCGCCGCTTACGAATACAGGTCTCGGCGCACACATGGCAATCAGCTCATGCGAGTCGACAGGCAAATCATCCCATGTATAATCATCACATGCATATTTGACAAAGTTGCCGCACATCCAGTGATATTCACTTGGAGCAGCAACGTTTTCGACAATTTCTCCCCAGTTACGGCGCCAGAGACTCGCTCCGGCCGCTCCTGAGGAACTCGGATACGCTATGGCCATGCGCGGATTATACGCCAGAGCAAGAAGTGCTGCTTTGCCGTAGCGCGAGTGGCCTGTAATTCCGACCTGTTTTGCATCCACGTCCGGGTCAGTCTCGAAGTAATCCAACATTCTGTCAGCGCCCCATGCCCATGCTCTCAATGCGCCCCAGTCGTCGAGTTTGCGAGGCTGGCCTTTGTTGCAAAGACCGATTATGCCGGAGGTCAGACCTGCGCCGTTATCCGCCTGAATACTGCCTGGATTGATAGAACCGTAACCCCAGCCTTTTTCCAGACATCTCTGCTGCCAGCTTGGTCCGCCTCCTCCCATACCGCCAAATCCCCCGAATCCGCCGCGTCCTCCGGCTGCGCCTCTGCCAGCTCGAGCACCTCGCTGGGCACTTGCGCCTTCGCTGCCCATAGCAGCCATGAACTGATTTGGTGATGCGTTCAAATATGCGCTGGGACCCATGTTGCCGCGTCTTGGCGCACCTCCAGCTCCGCGTTGTCCACCTCGAGCACCGCCGCGTGTACCGCGTCCTCTCATCATTCCGCCGCCAAATCCACCAAACTGAATAATAACCGGAACCGGACCTGTTGTATTAACTGGGGTAGTTACCGACACTTGGATATCGACATTGATTTTCGGATATGATGAATTATCCACATGTCCGACGACTGTCTTTGTCTTAATCGGGACCTCTCCGTTCTGTCCTTCTGTTGTACTGGTAACTTCCCATGTTACCTTCGGGACATTATCAGGCACTCTGCCGTAGACTTCTTTTGCAAAATCCTCGATGATTTCCGGTCGTCTCTGTTCCCACCATTGCTGCGGCGTGGTTACTTTCTGGCCATTCTTCAAGACCAGAGCATCGGGATAATTCGGATAAGGATTGGCTTTCGATTCGTCGTAA
>JARRRJ010000265.1:0-1174 GCA_037380865.1 Sedimentisphaerales bacterium | reverse complement strand
TTCATCCCATCTCTGCCGGGCCTTTGTACCTTTACGCCCAGAAGTTCCTTTATTCTCGCGAGATCCTGGTCATTTGTTAATCGTACCGGGTCAGGCATGTCGCTCGATGTCTCCTGTGACGCGGCATAAGAGACAATTATCAAGCTCACAGAAAGCACACAAAGTAACTTTTTCATGGCGGGTCCCTTTCTCATAAACAAGTCTTTTTGGCATTGGTTTGATGACATAACTCAACACTCCTGTCCCCCCTCTGTAATTATTGTGCTATAATACCAAACGCAGCCAAAAGACGACAGCAAAAATTCCCATCCTGTATAATTTACTAAATTTCTCAGTCCGTAGAGACGCAGGGCCTTGCGCATCTACTGATTTCACGCACAGGCTCGGCGCGACTTTTTTCGGTTTTTCCTTTTCCGGCGCCGGTTATTTCCACTTTATATTGCAGCCCATACTTGGTTTCTGCTTAACGTCGATTTCTCTTCCTTCGAGAACAGCGTCAATGGCCGCGTTAAGGTCTTTCCCTGTGACGGGAACCTGATTGCCCGGCCTGCTGTCATCCATCTGGCCGCGATAAACAAGTTTTCTGTCTTTATCGAACAAAAAGAAATCGGGCGTACAAGCGGCCTGGTAAGCTTTTGCGACTTCCTGTGTTTCGTCGAAAAGATAATCGAACGTAAATCCCTTCTCTTTTGCGATTTCCTTCATCCTTTCAGGCTTGTCTTCCGGATAGGACGCAACGTCATTTGAATTTATGCCGACTACCGCAATTCCTTTTGCCTGGTAATCCCTGACAAGCTCGACGAGCTTATCGAGAACGTGTTTGACGTAAGGACAATGGTTGCACATAAAAATAACCAGTAATGCCGGAGCGTCCCTGAATTTATCCCGCGAAACAATATTGCCTGAAGTATCGGGAAGATTGAAATCCGGCGCAGACGTGCCAAGCGCCAGCATATTTGAAGGTGTTAGTGACATAATTAGTCTCCTGATTTATTTTCGTTATAATTTCTGTAAAACTCCTTGAATGTTATTACGATATCTTCGAAGAATTCATTTTCTTCGTTTGAAGGAGCGGATTATTTAACTGTAACTATATAAGCCTGCTCTTTAATCGGCGCAGCATTCGCTTCCCAGGGCCTGGCATAATCGAAAGTCAGTGTCACTTTGCCTTTCG
>JARRRJ010000264.1:0-4214 GCA_037380865.1 Sedimentisphaerales bacterium | reverse complement strand
CCCCGATGATTATCATGTGGTAAGTGCTATCGCTACCGATACAGTTGGACAAACTTCAAGACATGATATCGAAGTATTTGTCGACAATTCACAAGAAATTCGTGTCGCTAAAGTGAATGTCACGGCTATGCCGCTATTATCAACCAGACGATGGTGGATAGCAACAGCTATGGTTACTGTAACTGAGGATGGTTTACCGGTTGCCGGTGCGACCATAGAAGGTGTCTGGAGCGGCCTTTATAAGAAATCAGCTTCGAATGTGACAGATATCTTCGGTTTCATTAGTTTCGAAACAGGTTTGCTTCGCAAGGCAGGGACCGTCACATTCACAGTGACAAGGATTTTTGCGCCCGATGGTCAGGAGTATGTCCTTGATCCATTGGAGCCTTCGGGTTCCACGACAGGGCCCTAATAAGTGCTTTTTTACTCCTTTTGCGAGCGTTGAGTGGTAAGCTTTAAATCATTCGTGGCTCTAAGATCGGGTCTCTTCTTGTTTGGCAATGACTGCTGAAGGAGAACGGGAGATCTCTCAGAATATGCCTTAAACGTGCAGATTGGACACGGGGGAAGACGTTTGCATTTTTCCTGGTTTCGCTCAGTAGTAGATACGTAAAGAGCTATGAAAGGTGTGCTGTCACAATATCGATCATCTCAACCATTCGAAAACAGGGGATCGGGATTCTTACAGACCTCCCGTCTCCAGACGCCTGCGTCACTGGGTGTTTGAGCCTCTTGTGCCGCTATTGCCCCTGTTTCGGTTCCTGGATGGAGTTGTCATTCTACCTCTCCTGCCGGATCTCTGCCTTACGGGCGTGAACATACTTAAATCCCATTCCCTGTACCAGTGAAGCTCCATCTTGCCATCGGCTGTGATAGTAATGGGAAGAAAAACATATTGCGAGTCGGGGCGGCCGCCGCCGTTCCACCTGTCACCCATGTACAGATATGCATCTCTGTATCCGGGAATTTTGAAAATAAAGCACGGCTGGGAATTAAACGAATTATTGCCTGCATCGCCAATAAACGGGCTCCCATGGCTCGTATAAGGACCCATGACATCGGCCGCTGTATAGTATGTTCCCGGGTTCGGTGTCCACCCGGAGCATTGGCTTGTCAGAAGATAGAAAGTATTGTTCTTTTTCAGAATTCCGGGACCCTCGCAATGGGCTTCTATATCTACGTCGTTGGGAGTAGTGCTGAGATAATCTTCCGACAATTCCACTATTCGAATGGTCCGATTGGTATGATCCGCCGCATAACCGATGTAGGCTTTTTTTGTATCGGGTTCGAAATACAATCCGATATCGCGCGATTCGTGACCGTTGGGACGATAGTGATCAATAACTTTGAAAGGTCCCGTCGGAGTTTCACTGGAAGCAACTCCGAGTTCTGCGATTGTGTAACCATTGCCATCGTAATGGAACCACATAACATAACGATTATTATTTTCGTCATAAATCACTTTAGGACGCTCCAGAGTTTGAATATCTCCTTTCTCCAGCACAACACCCATGTTTGTCCAGTTATAGAGATCCGTGGAAGAGTAGCACGACACACCCTGCGGCCTACCACGATGCTCACCGTACCAGAAATAAGTATTCAGCGAATCAACGTAGATAATGTTGCCGCCATGACAGTCGATGTGAACTCCATCGTCGGCAAGCCATTCACCTCCAGGCTTGAATGAAGTGTAATGCGTTGACTCTTGAGAAAACGCCGGCAAACATAAAACGAACAACCATAAACCAATTGAAACCAACTTAAAGGAGCCTCGATAAGCGATATGTTCAATTTTCGTCTTCATAATGTTTCCTCTTCATAGCCGTTCACGGGTATTTTCATAACATTGGCCGATACACCAATATCGAATACCAACACATTAAATTTTCAATCCAATTTGTAACACATACGAGGCCATAATTCAACTAAAAGCTGAAATAAAGCCACAGTTCGTGCTGCGCGGCGATCCTTTCTTGGCAGGAGGCTGCTACGGAGAATGGTTCAGTATCTGTAAAGAGAATATATAAAGATAGAATCATGTTTAGCGTTTGACGTTTATGCGGCTCGGTGGTTCACCTTTTATCACAATTTCTTCAATGTCAGCAATTGCAGAATTATTAAGAATCATTTAATCTATCATGATATGGAATATTTTAACTATTATTGTTGGATATCAATGGAACCATTAATTCCGGGAGATACAAGATGATTGAGAAGGTGAAACGATGTGTTGATTCGAATAGAGTTATTGAGCAAGTCTTAGTATTTTTGGTTTTGTTCGTTGCTCCAAATATAGCACAAGTGCATGCTTCTGCCCAGGCAGAGCCGAATGATGGGTATCTCATGGCCCACTTTACCGGTGAGGATGCAACGGGCGAGCAAATATATTTTGCAACCAGCGTCGATGGTTTGCATTGGACGGATTTAAATAATTCTCAGCCTGTATTAGTTTCAGGTATTGGGGAGAAGGGTGTGCGTGACCCGTCTTTAATACGCTCTGAAGATGGTAAAACGTTCCGCATACTCGCAACTGACCTGAGGATTGCCAATGGAAAGGGATGGGACGTCGCGATGCACAGCGGCAGTACATCGCTGGTTATCTGGGAGTCGATGGATTTAGTCAATTGGTCCAAACCATGGCTGGCAGATGTTGCCGGAAGTATTCCCTCCGCCGGTTGCGCATGGGCGCCGGAAGCAATCTACGACGAAGAAAATAAAAATTATGTTGTTTACTGGGCCACAATTTCACCATTGGATGATATTGATAAAGCAAGAATTTATTATGCGACAACAACAGATTTCAAAAAATTTTCAGCCCCGAAAATGTATATTAACCGGCCCGGAAGGCAAGGCATTATTGACACACAGATTATTAAAGTGGAAAAAAGCACCTACAAATATTACAGAGCGTCAGGTGATGGCCAGATTACCATCGAAGGAAGCAATTCTATACTTGGCGACTGGACAAATATCGGCAACATCTCTCATCTGGGATTAACCGGTCGTGATGTGGAGGGACCGATATTATTCAAGTTCAATGATGTCAATGAATGGGGCTTGATGGTTGATCAGTATCGAAGGGGCGGCGGGTACTTACCCCTCGTATCAAAAGACCTCTCTGATCCGAATAATTTTAAAAGAGTAAGCTCTTCTGACTACTCGCTTGGGACCAGTCGTAAGCGCCATGGCAGCATCTTAAGCATTACGGCCGCTGAATTAAAAGCTGTTAGTGAAAAATGGGCTTCCGCTTCAGTTGTCGGGAAGAACTGAAGATGCCAGAATCTATATGACGCCCATCGATGTCATATTTTAATAATAAGGAATTGCAGAATAATTAGAAATCATATAATATATCTTCTTATGTACTCAAACTGACCAATATTTTTACTATTGATGACATAACTATTGAATTTATAATAACTTAAACACGACTTGTCATTCCTGCGAAGGCAGGAATCCATTGCAGCGATACCCAGGTGGATACCTGCCTGCGCAGGTATGACATTGTGAGTCGGTCAGTTTGAGTTATGTAGTATTTTAACTTCTGTTGTTTGATGTCAATGATTGTTGTGAGTTCTTAAGAGGTCTCGAACATGTGGAAAAATATCAAATTAGCATTGATTCTTTTTGCTTCGTTATTTTCAGGATGCTCTTATCATGCAAAAAGTCGCTCTCCAATAGTGAAAGAAGAAGACATGGGAGCCTACTTACTCGTTTATTTCAAGGACAACACGCATAGTCTCCATTTCGCCTTAAGTACAGATGGCTATACATTTACAGCCGTGAATGATGACAAGCCGGTTGTCGACGGCTCTGCGGTTGCAAGTCAAAAAGGTGTTCGTGATCCTCATGTCACCCGGGGACCGGACGGCGCTTTTTATCTCGCAATGACAGACCTTCACATAAGCGCTCAGCGAATGGGCTACCGCACTACCAGGTGGGAAAGAGATGAAGCCAAATACGACTGGGGCAATAATCGCGGCTTCGTCCTTATGAAATCGTTCGACCTTATCAACTGGACAATCAACGATGTACTCCTGACCGAGGATTTCCCCGAACTAAAAGAAATGGGATGTGCATGGGCTCCCGAAACCATCTATGATCCCGAAGCAGACAAGATGATGATTTATTTTACTATGCGAATGGGACATGGACGCACAAAACTTTATTACGCCTATACCGATGACGATTTTACCAAACTTACCACGCTGCCC
>JARRRJ010000263.1:0-6525 GCA_037380865.1 Sedimentisphaerales bacterium | reverse complement strand
GCTCGCTGGGTATAATGTCCCAGACTGAACTCCAGAATCAATAGTGGAAAACCGACAAGAACAAGAGCAATTATATATGGTATCAGAAACGCGCCGCCACCGTAGCTGTATAATTTGTAGGGAAATCCCCAAAGATTGCCAAGTCCTACCGCAGAGCCGATAGCTGCCAAAATAAATCCACCGCGAGTGCCCCAGCTTTCTCTCTGCTCTTCGAGTAGTTCCGCCATAGCCACTAATCCTTCTTCTTGGTTTTTCTGGATTTGTACTCCTGGTTCTCCCTGCTGTTCTTCTCCTGATTCTCGAACTCAGCGCTGTTGATTCCGAGAAGCGACAGCGCATCTCTTTCGATGATGTTCTGTATGCTTCCTCTCGGAACAGTCGGCAAATTGGTATCCGCCAGAAGCATATTAAAACCAAGGAGCGTCTCGATGCATTGTCCCGCGTTGCCGGAAGGAAAGCCGCTTCCGAACAACAATTTGTCCATGACTCCGTATTCGTGGGCGGCTATGACAGTATTATACGTTTGCCAGACATTTCTGGGTTTTATGGTCAAATCTGCGTACACGTTCTTGTGTTTGGCAATCATTACGAGCGTTTGCTCGACAAAAGGCACTCCCATGTTTCCAATAATGATTTTCAGAGCAGGGAATTCTCTGGCAACTTCGTCAAGCAGATACGGCTGTGCATAATCCAGAACGGCGTTTTGACTAATATCCTCACCTGCATTGTGGAAAAATACAGGAAGCTCAAGCTCTCGCGCTGATTCGTAGAGCCTCATATTCCTGCTATTCGTCGGGTGGATTCCCCAGTCGGAGCAATACAAAACCATTCCCTTGAGGTCCAGCTTGCGCGTTACAGCCTCGAGGCTGCTCGTACTTACCTTGTCTTCGTCGGGCTGAACGACTGCAAAACCGACCATTTTATCTTTATATTTGTTCACATATTGGGCGAGTTTTTTGTTTGCTTCGCCGGTAGGTCCGTTTTGTCCGGCCAAAACAATACAGGCATTGACTGTCTCGACAGCGGCCAAATGCTCGCTCGTCACGCTGTCGCCTGCCGCAATCTCAATATGTGTATGGCAATCAACTATCATTTCCTGATACCTTAAACCATGACGGGCTATGATAAATGGTAATCAATAATATAAAAAGCGGTCGTCGTCAAGAATAAATATTTTCGCGGGGATTCTTGACAATACAACATTGCAACTGTAATATGCAGAAGGATTTGGAACGAAACTAAGGCATTTTTGTAAGAACGCAAAAGTGCAAAAAAATTCAGCGAAACAAAAGACATGACAAAATTTATTCGGATTGTCCTTGTTTATCTTTGAATTTTTTAGCGGTTCAAAGCGTATTATCTTTCAGATGCCCATTATTCCGCGTTCAACGCTGAACCGGAAAATGTGACGAGTCAGGAACTAAGATATGGATTGTCCTGTATGCAAGCAAAGTCCGATGGTCACTCTCGAGCTCAGCGATGTCGAGATTGACTATTGTATGAAATGCGAAGGCATCTGGCTGGATGCAGGTGAGCTGGAGCTTTTGCTCGACGACCCGAAGAAGGCCCGGGAACTGCTCGATTCGTTCAAGGCAGATACCGAGAGCACTGAGAAGGTCCGAAAATGTCCCATCTGTTATAGAAAGATGGAGAAAATAATCGTCGGCTCCTTAAAACCGAAGCTGCTGATTGACAGGTGCCGCAAAGGCCACGGCCTATGGTTTGATAAAGGTGAGTTAGAAGATATTTTTGAAAAAGCTCAATTGGACGAAAATAACAAGATTAAGGCGTTATTAGCGGATATGTTCAGTCATAAACAAACTTAATGAAAGGGTAATACTATGACTAATATGAGCATTGCGTTAATTGTCGTTGCGGTTGTCGTTATTGTTATTGCATTAGTTATGAAAAAAAGAGCATAAATGGTAATTACAGTTTAGGAGAAAGCCTATGACGGGACCAATGATTTTTCTTATCGTGATTTTAATCCTATTAGCTCTGCTTGTCTTGTTCGTGATCGGAATGTACAACTCTCTGGTCAGGCTTCGCAACCAGGTTAATAACGCTTGGTCGCAAATCGATGTGCAGTTGAAACGCCGACATGACCTGATTCCCAACCTTGTGGAAACAGCCAAAGGCTACATGAAGCACGAACGAGGTACGTTTGAAGCGATAACTGAAGCCAGAAGCAGGGCAATGGGCGCAAAAACTGTGTCCGAAGCGTCTAAAGCTGAAGGAGCACTTGGTGAAGCGCTGAGCAAATTCATGCTCGTTGTCGAGAATTATCCAGATTTGAAGGCGAACCAGAATTTCCTCGCAGTGCAGGAAGAGCTTAGCAGTACCGAGAACAAGATTGCTTTTGCCAGACAGAGCTATAACGATCAGGTTCTGGGATTCAACAACAAGATTCAGATGTTCCCATCCAATATTATCGCGAGTATGTTCAACTTCACGAAGCGCGATTTCTTCGAGATTGAAGAAGCGGCAGAACGTGAGGTTCCAAAGGTCAGTTTTGATTCCTGATTTGAATTTTATAACAGACTTGTATTATGTGGGAACTGATTAGAGCCAATAAGAGAAACTCGATATACCTGATGGTATTGATGGCGGCGGTCCTGCTGGTCCTTGGTTTCCTGATTGGAGCAGCTTTCTCCGGCGGAAGCGCTAATGGCGGCTGGATCGGCTTGATAATAGCGACTGTAATATGGCTTGTACTTACTTTGGTCAGCTTCTCCAGCGGCGACCAGATTCTGCTTGCTGCAAGCAGGGCACAGCTTGTTACACACGACGTACATCCTCAGTTGTTCAACGTCGTCGAAGAAATGAAAATCGCCGCGGCGCTGCCAAAAATGCCGAAAATCTACATCATCAATGACCCTGCGCCGAATGCTTTTGCAACGGGAAGAAGCCCGGAAACAGCTTCGGTTGCGGTCACAGCAGGTTTGCTGGCACGATTGAATCGTGATGAACTCCAGGGAGTAATAGGTCACGAAATAAGCCATATCCTGAATCGAGATATTCTCTTCGTAACTGTCGCCGGAATAATGCTTGGTTCAATCGTTCTGCTCTCGCAGGTTTTTCTGCGCGGAATGTTCTACAGCTCTCTCGGGGGCTCAAGGCGAAGATATTCCAGCGGCGGACGAGGCGGCGGCCAGGAACAGATCATAATACTTGCTATCACAATTGTCGCTGCAATACTCGCTCCAATCATGGCGTATCTTCTCTATTTTGCTTTGTCTAGGAGAAGAGAATATCTCGCAGACGCAGGTTCCGCGAGACTGACTCGATATCCTGAAGGCCTGGCGAGTGCATTGGAAAAAATAGCAAGTGACCCGGCGCCGCAATTGGGCGCTGCCAACAAAGTGACCGCACCGATGTATATCGAAAATCCTTTGAAAAAGAAAGGCAGGGGAAGGCTCGCTGACCTGACAAGCACACATCCTCCTACATCAGAGAGAATAAGGATTTTGCGAAATATGACGCATGGTGCATCTTATAAAGACTACGCTGATGCTTATAGCATAGTTACGCACTCCAGGACGATTATTCCCGCATCAGCCATGGGCAAAGAGCAGGTCGCGCTGCGTCAGGCACAGGAAAAAGCGGCGAAAGAGCAACAAACCAAAGACCAGGTCCGTCAAATCGGTGAGATTATGCGAAATGTGAACCAGTTTGCATTTATCACATGCGCCTGCGGCTTGAAAATGAAGATTCCTCCCAACTACAAGAGCAATAACATTACTTGCCCCCGATGCCATAGAAATCATGAAGTCCGTGCCAATCGGTGATTTGCACCACAGGCTTTAGCCTTTATCTACAATTTGTTCTCTTAACTTGCGTTAGACGTTTGAGAATCTATAAAGGATTTGCGCATTCTTTCCATGCGCTTCTCGAGGTAGTCAAATCTCTGCTTGCATACGAATGTATATAAAGCATCTTCAGACCGCCCGTTATTGCCCTGCTGATTACCTTCATCTAAAGAGGAAATGGCCATCATAATATTGCCAGTTTCATTAAAGATATAATACTTTGTTGCTTCAACATTGTGAGGGTTTTCTACAGGTGCCTTTAAAGGCACAACGTTTGAATTATCTGCCATAATTTTAAAATTAAGTTAGTTATTACGTGTAAATGTTTTGTCCTTCACCTTTTCCTAAAGCACATCGAAATTCGCGTCAAATCCTGCGATTTTGAGAAAATGTTGGTAAGTATTTTCCTAAAGTCCTGTTATCAAAACGCTTATATTAGTATTCCCAGACAACATGAACTCAGGGTGCAATATGCAGGCAGAGTATCTCTGCATCGCTTTTTGCCTCGTGCAAAAGACGTCAGAATATCTTTAGGGAAAAGAAATAAGCCTTGAAAATGACAGTTTCTACAGTCTTATTTTCAGGCAGTCCGCCATAAAACAGCAGTCAAGATTGGGACAATTACCGTTAGACCAGCCGTAACAGGTACTGTTTCCCTCTGCCCGTTGGATGGCATGAATAAGATCGATTTTTTTCATTTTTCCGGGATTTATGCCCAGGGCTCTGGCTTTTACCTTTACTTCAGGCATTCCCATGCGGTTATATACAATTTTCGTAGAAGGCATTAGGGTTGTCTCCTTTTATATTTATGAATGCTTCTGTTAATATATTTTTCGTTATTTTCAGGTTTTCACCCTCACAAAAATCGAAGGGAAAATAAGATTTTTTTCATTCCATAATTATCTTAGCTGATAATTGCGATTTTCTCGGACGTATCAGTTTCTTGCTACTTGGAATATTTCTCATCTCTGTTTGACAACTAATACTGCGCTGCTAAAATCTGAGTTTATTTGCTTTGGACAGATTTCAATGGAAAGACAAGTCTGCATAATCGGGGCGGGTCCGGCGGGCCTTGCTGCTGCTATTTTCTCAGCGCGCCAAGGCGCCTTGACAACTTTATTGGAAGCCAATGCGGCAGCCGGACGAAAACTTCTCATGACAGGGGGCGGTCGATGTAATCTTACCCACCGAATCGAACCTGACGAACTTGTTCGTCTTTTTGGTAAAATGGGAAAATTTTTAAGCTATGCAATTTACGAATATCCGCCGCGATATATCTGCGATTTCTTTGCTCGCATCGGCATAGAAACAAAGACTGAAAAAGACGGCTGTATATTTCCCGCAAGCTATAAAGCCCAACAAGTGAGAGATTCATTAGTTAATGAGGCTGAAAGACATAATGTGAGATTTCTCTATAACAATCCTGTAGTGGAAATTGTAGAAAAGTCGAGTGGCTTCTTAATCAAAACTGACCGACAGCAAATTCACTCTAAGAAAATAGTAATTACGACAGGCGGGATTTCCTGGTCGGAAACAGGCTCAAAAGGAGATGGATATCGGTTCGCCAGGCAGCTTGGACACAGTATAGTTGAGCCGAGAGCGGCTCTTGTTCCTCTTGTGACAGAAGAAAAATGGCCAGCTGAGCTTGCGGGCATTTCAATCGACAAAGTGAAAATTGCAGCAAATCTCAATACGAAGAAAATCATAACACAGGGTGCGCTTGTTTTTACCGATAACGGCATCGGAGGACCGGCCGCACAGGATATTAGCAGGCACCTTGCCGATTCTCTTCCTGCAAATGATAAGCCTGTTGAAATCAATTTGGATTTGGCTCCTGATTCTCGGGCACAAGAGCTTGAAGAGCGAATTATGAGGCTCGTAAATGAAAACCCGAAGAGGAAGATTACAGGAATACTCTCGGACTTCCTGCCCAGGCGTCCTTCCTTAGTAGTTTGTAGATTGGCAGGCTGTGACAGTGAAACTCTTGCGGCACAACTCACAAAAGATGCAAGGCGCAGAATCATCCATACAGTGAAGTCAATGCCTCTATCTATCCTGCGCGCAAGATCTATCGAAGAGGCGATAGTAACTCGCGGCGGGGTAAAGCTATCAGAAATAAATCCGAAGACTATGGAATCGAAAATCTGCAAAGGCTTGTTCTTCGCCGGCGAAGTCATCGATGCAGACGGGCCCTGTGGAGGTTACAACCTTCAGATATGCTGGTCAACTGGAGCATTGGCAGGCCGCAGTGCAGCAGAGAAATAAGTTTTGGGGAATAAGGTAGCCTGGATTAATTATTTCTTTTCAGCGTTTCTCCGAGAGCACAAATGTGCTGAGGAGTTGTGCCACAGCAGCCTCCTACTATAGTCGCTCCTGCGTCTATACATTCCTGGATACCATATACAAAATTCTCGGGAGTCATATCAAAAACTGTCTGATCTCCTTCGAGTTTGGGAATGCCTGCGTTGGGCTGCGCCGCGAGCGGCAGTGAAGTCGCCTTGCGAAGTTCTGCTATTATCAGCGCAGTCTGGTGCGGTGAAACGTCGCCGCAGTTTGCGCCTATCGCGTCGGCTCCGTTATCAGTCAGGCTTTGCGCACACTCCTGGGCCGAATTTCCCATCATTGTTCTGCCGCCTTGATCTGCTGTCTTGTATGCAATGGTGACAATTACAGGCAATGAGTAGTTGTCTTTACACGCTTTCAGCGCGCATAGTGC
>JARRRJ010000262.1:0-9207 GCA_037380865.1 Sedimentisphaerales bacterium | reverse complement strand
ATGATAATCCTGATACGTTTTACTATACATTATATTCCATGAACGGCCTGGGAATGTTATACATTATCGAAGAAAAGTACGACGATGCTTATCTGCTTTTCAACGAGGCTTATAACAGAAGCTCCGGTGTTTTGGGTGAAGGTCATCCCGACACGCTGTATTCCATGAACGGCCTGGGACTCGTTTATACCGCTACGAAAGATTACAGTGACGCAAACCTGTACCTGAATCGTGCACTAACCATAGGCCGCGATAAATTGGGTGAAGATAATCCAACTACGCTAACAACTTTGCAATGTCTTGGGTGGCTCGAATATAATAAAGGAAATTCACAGTCTGCCGACGGAAACTATGAAGAAGCGAATGAAGATTACGGCAAAGCAGAAGATTATCTCACAGAAGCTCTGCTTGGCAGGCAGGTAAAATTGGGTTATGACCACCCTGCTACCCTTGAGACACAAAACGCTCTGGCTATGTTATACAAGGCAATGGGACAATATAGTCTCGCAGAGCAGATGTTAAAAGATACACTGAAAAGCAGAACTCAGCGGCTTGGAGCGCAGCACCCTGACACTATAAAAACTCAGGAAGAGCTGAATGATGTGGAAAGTATTTTAGACAATCAGCCGGTTGATACAAGTTCAGATGATTCTTCGCCGCCAACTGACGAATAAAAGCGATATTTTTTTGACAAATTCCTTTGACCGCGATAAAAGCGTGTGATACTATTAATCCGCTCTTTGAAAAGACAATAATTCAACTGCAGGTCCCAAGTCACATTATGGGATATCCAAAAGGGAACGCGGTTAGAATCCGCGGCGGTCGCGCCGCTGTGAGCATCTGTTCCGATGCGCCTGATGTCTGGTGTCACAGCCAAACGAAAGGTTAATAATCGGAAATCCTTGAGAGAATCAGGAGCTTTGAGCTCCAATCCACTGTTCATGACTAATACTCAAAACGAACGGGAAGGACTCTCTGGGTAAGATGCAAGCCAGAAAACCTCGCCTGGAGTTGATAAAACACTTTTTAGAAAATGTTATCTTTTGTAAAGGATGACAGATTCTGTGTTCTCGCGAACTGGAACGCAAGTGCGGCATTCCGGCATCATACTGTACATTCAGTTATGACATGTCAGACTTGAAATTTATCCCGTCATTTCCTTCGTGGGAATGGCGGGTTTTTTTATGGACTAAATTTGCCTTCCCAGTCTTATTGGAACGGCTCTGATGGCTCAGGCTCTTTTAGCAGCGGCGGTATTTCCTTCATAAACAATTATGACGCTACGTGGAACTCTTGGGACGGATTTTCCTGTTCGAGCATAAATGATATCACGACAGGTGGTTTGGAGGGCCAGTACAACGCGATTTCAGGTACAGGCCAGGGAGAGACATCCAGTTATGCGATATGTTATTTAGGCTTCGTAAGCCTGCCTGTGATAACATTAAACTCCGAGACAATGGTATACGGACTGTATGTAACAAATAATAATACCGCATACTACTCGATACTCAACGGCAGTACGTACTCGAAAAAATTCGGGGGAAACACAGGCAACGATAAAGACTGGTTCAAGCTTATTGTCACAGGTAAAGACGCAAACGGAAGCCCAACAGGCTCTGTCGAATTCTACCTGGCTGATTACAGGTTTGACGATAACGGCGATGACTACATAGTCAGTACGTGGGAATATGTTGACTTGACATCGTTAGGCGAAGTAAAAACGCTGGAGTTCAATCTGACTTCAAGCGACACTGGTGAATGGGGAATGAATACGCCTGCGTATTTTGCGTTGGATACAATCCTTTATCAGTCACGGCCTGGCGTTGCGGGACCTTATACAGAAGCTGGAATAAACGGTTATGTAAATCCCCTTGATCACGGAAATCAAGCAAGTCCTCAGGATTCTTCTGCCAAAATCAATCCGATATTCAAAGACTGGGCAATCAAAGTCGTTGATTATTATCAAACTCCCGGAGTCGATTTTCGCTGGTGCGACCCGAATAAGGCTCTTGGACCTGTGACTGGCAGCGTTAGTGACGTTTTCAGTCTTGGCGACCTGAGTAGAGAACAGGTAAGAATCGGAGAAACTCCGGGTTGGATTACGTTGTCTTTCAGCGAATCGATACATAATGTAAATGGTTATGATTTTGCAGTCTTCGAGAACGGCCTGATTTCGGAATCCACTACTTCAGAAGGCTCTGTTGCAGGAGAGCTGCTCGCTGAGCTGGCATTTGTCGAGGTATCTTCCAACGGGCTGGATTTTGTCAGATTTCCGTCTGTTTCTTTAACTGACAGACCCGGAGATTTATTCAGCACAATTCAGTCGAAGAGAGTGCATAATCTCGCTGGCAAGCATGCAAATGCCTATAACATTTGTACCGGTACGCCTTTTGATTTGCAGGAGCTTATTTCTACGCCTCAAGTTAAGTCGGGTATGGTCGATATTAACGATATCGAATTTGTTCGTATCGTAGATATTCCCGGGACAGGTGATTACTATGACGATGCTGTCCAATATATTGATCCCAACACCGATCCCAACTGGACGTTCTACGCATATAACCATCCCATTTTCGACGAATGGAACACGTCTCTGCTGCCTCTTTATCCATCAAGCGGATTTGATTTGGAAGCAATCGGTGTACTGAACGAGCAGCAATACAGTGCTGATATTGATTTGAACGGTGTAGTTGATATTTATGATTTTATGATTTTTGTTTCCGCATGGCAGACCAGTCTGGGAGAGCAGGGATGGAATAGCAGATGCGATTTGGCTGAGCCTCAAGATATGCGTATAGATTTATCTGATTTCGCTGTCTTTGCATCCCAATGGAATGAAAAAGAAGAATGGTACATAGAAAGTGATTGAAGTTGCAGAACTTATAAACTCTAACGGATTATGAAAAAAGCTTTCACATTAATCGAGATCCTTGTTGTTATCTCTGTTATCGCCCTGCTGCTGGCGATACTAATGCCGGCTCTGGCCGCGGCAAGAGCGCAAACACGCTCTCTGGTTTGTAAGATGCATCTGCGCCAGCTCTTGCTTGCTAATATCAGTTATGCTTCTGAAAACGATGGATTTTTTGCAGCCGCGGCGAGTGATATGCTCGACGGTCCGGGCCTGCATCGCTGGCACGGAATCCGGGACAATCTCAACGAGCCATTCGATCCGCAGAGGGGACCTTTGGCAAGCTATCTTTCCGATTCCCGGGTGAAAGAGTGTCCGGCTAAAGTAAATTTTATTAAGAACTCAGATTGGAATACAAATTTCGAACAAGGCTGCGGAGGATATGGCTACAATATGACGTATATTGGCAGCAGGCTTTGGCAGACAGGCTTGAAAAGCGAACAGGACTGGATAAATGCTTATGCGAAAACAACAAAAATACAGGAAATCAAGATTCCTGCGATGACGCTTTTTTTCTCTGATACAGCGATATCAAACGACGCCAATTCTCTGATCGAATATTCCTTTGCTGAGCCGCCTTTTGCAGTTCAGAATGGTTTTCCTGTCACAAGTTTCTACATGTCACCGTCTATACATTTCCGTCACAGGGACAAAGCGAACACAGGCTGGGGCGATGGACATGTCAGTAATTGCGAAATAGCTCCGTTCGACAATACAAATGTTTACAAAGTAAAATCAGCAGATTTGAATTTGGGTTGGTTCGATCCGATTGATAATTCGCAGTTCGATTTGAAGTGACTTGTAAATTCTCATTCTGAAGTCTTCAATTCGAACTCGGAAGAAATCCGTCTGCTGTTGAGACATATGCAGGTCACTTCAAGTATATAAGGTTGTTCCGCCTGAGGCTCGAAAGGCAAGTGGAACTCATACGCTCGGAGGAAATTCTGCCAGTATTCGCTGTTGATTTTCAGGTCCTTCAAATCCACGTCCGGCCAAAGCATAACGCGCCTGCCCTTAGGCTCAGACGAACGCTCTACTTTCAGATACAGCTCGAAACGAAAAATGCATGGAGACTTTATCTGGGAGCCGAATGAATCAAGCAGACTAACGTAAAGGTTTATTTCATCCTGACTAGTTTCCTTGTTAACATTAAACTCAGTTAAAGGAAGTATATCAATCTTTACCGGAGCATATTCAGAATAAATAGAAAGAGCGCTTGTCTGGCCAGCGGGTCCTGGTATCTGGTTTGTCGGTGAAGTCAGGTGTGCACACCCAAAAGTAACGGGAAAAAGTAACATAAGCCCGAGTGCCGCAACACCGCGCGCCTTGTGTACTCTGTTTACTTCAGAAAACATCATAGATCTTCATCCAGTATATGACCGAAACGATATTTCTTGGTTCTTAAATAATCCACATTGTGTTTGCTTGGCTGCGCAAGCAACGGAATCTGTTCGACAATTTTTATCCCGTACACTTCGAGCCTGCTGATTTTTTTCGGATTGTTGGTCAGAATTCGTATATTCTTCAATCCGAGGTCGCGACAAATCTGTGCGCCTATTCCGTAATCTCTCTTGTCCGCTGAGAAGCCCAGCTTGAGATTTGCATCGACTGTATCAAGACCCTGCTCCTGAAGCTTATAAGCGCGCAGTTTGTTGGTCAGACCGATTCCTCTACCCTCCTGCCTGAGATAGATTAGCGCTCCCTGGCCTGCCTGTTCTATCATTTTCATTGCAGTTATCAACTGGTAGCCGCACTCGCAGCGCTGCGAATGAAACAAATCACCTGTCATACATTCAGAATGCACGCGTACCAAAACAGGTTCTTCATGCTCGACAGGATTGCCTTTTTCGTCGAGCAGCCCGACTGTGCCCTTACACAGCGCCAGGTGAGGCTCCGGCGACGTTATGCTTTCGTAAGCAATTAATGTGAATTCCCCATAATCTGTGGGTAGATTTACACTCTCCACTCGCTTAATCTGTGTGTCACGCTGGAGGCGGTATTCTATCAGCTTGGCGATGGAAGTTATTTTCAGATCATGCTTTTCACAAAATTTCAACCTCCCTCGCGCGCCTGGAGCGGAAACACATGACCGGGTCTGGCAAGATCACTCGGTTTGGCGTTGTCTGCAATTGCAACCTGAATCGTACGTGCTCTGTCGGCGGCGCTTATCCCTGTGCTTATCCCCTCAGCCGCGTCAACTGTAACTGTGAAGGCAGTCCCGAAACGCGCCGTGTTATCGACTGCCTGAGAGTATAAACCCAGAGACATACATTTGTCGCGAGTCAAAGGCATACAGATAAGGCCCCGCCCGTACTTTGCCATGAAATTAATCATTTCGGGAGTTGCTTTTTCCGCGGCGCATACAAGGTCGCCTTCGTTCTCACGATCCTCTGCGTCAACGAGAACAATCATTTTGCCCTGACGAAGGTCTTCCAATATTTCGGGTATTCCACTAAATTCTATAGTCATTTATAAATCTCATACTTCACGAGCAGAATTAATTAATTCGTATTGTTCAATATATCGACTTCCTCGCAGAATGTAAATAAAAGTTGCTAAAATAGCTGTTCCCGCCGCAGACCACCACGATAAACGCAGAAACCATATCCATCCGGGAAGAAAAGAAGAGACTTCCGGTGCAACGAGTATCCCGGCTACCATGACCAACTGTATCGCAGTAGCAAGTTTGCCCATGAAAACTGGGGCTATCAAAAAACGGGAAGTAAGAAAATATACAATTATAAAACCTGCAAGGAGCAGCAAATCTTTTCCTATGATAAAAACCACTACGGTCGAAGGAAGACAGAAATTACTCACATGCGCCTTATTTGACGCAAGTAATAAACATGCGGAGGTAATCAGTAATTTGTCCGCGAGTGGATCCAAAAAAGATCCGAGTCTCGTAATCTGTCCTTTTCTTCGTGCAAGATAACCATCCACGGCGTCGCTTACAGCCATAAGAATAAAAAGACCGACGGCGGCATAACGCATCGCAATTTGACCGCTTTCGCTGAGATTTTGAGAATTTATTTTCAGCATAAAGCTTACAAAGGGAAATACGAGCAGTATCCTTAAAATAGTAATTCGGGTTGCCCAGGTAATTTTCATATATTCGTTTTCTGATTCTTAAAACCCAAGTAATAATTCATGGTTTCATACAAAAAAAGTTTCGCTTTCGAAGCGTTTCGAGGTATATTAATTTAATAAAAGAAATATGGCAATATATTATTTTCGTCCAAGTAGCTGTATTTCACTGTATAGAAACAACTCAATGCAAGGCAAAAATAAACACTATGGGTAAAACCGGCAAACTTGCTGCTGCGTATCACAATCTTTCGGTCACCCTCGAAGCGGGAGTTTCGATACTCAGATCGTTTGATATTATTGCCGAAGGTTTGCGAGGAAATCTCAAAAAAGTGTTTCTCGGCGTAAGAGAGTCGATATCAAAAGGCGAGGGAGTCTCCGATTCGATGAAACGATACAAGCGAACCTTCGCGCCCGTTGATTTAATGCTCGTGGAAGCGGCGGAGACTTCAGGCAAATATCCCGAGTGCTTCAAGCTCTTATCGAACTGGTACGAGTTTCGGATAAGGGTAATGAGAATCCTGAAAACAGGACTTATTCTTCCAGCTTTTATCCTGCTCGTAGCATTGTTTATCATTCCGATACCCAGCCTTGTAATGGGCCAAATCACTACGAACCAATATTTCTATAAAGTTCTTCGAGCGATATTTTCAATTTACATTACAATCTTTCTGCTGATTTTTCTTTATCGCATAATGCGCAACATCCGCCTGTTCAAATATATTCTGGATATGATAGTATTAAGGATACCATTAGCGGGAAAAGCGGTAAAGGAACTTTCGATTTCGAGGTTCTCATGTGCGTTCAGTATGCTTTACAAGGCTGGTGTGCCCATAACACAAAGCCTTTCTCTTGCTACAGGCCTGGCAGGCAATGCAGTTATATCCAAAATCGTCGAGGGTGCCGCACAATCCACAAAGGAAGGAAATTCAGCATGTGATGGATTCTCCTCGAGAATGCCTTCGGAATATCGCAACCTCTGGCAGGTAGGCGAAGAAACTGGAGAACTATCCAGAACAGCAGATAAAATCGCAGAAATATCGGGCGACCGGGCGGAACTATATTTCACAGAATTTGCCAAATGGTTTGCAAGATTCGTTTACTTACTGGTTTGCCTCTGGATGATTAGACAAATCTTCATCGGCTGGTCGAATATCCTTTCTATGGAAGGTCTTTGAGAAAGCCCGCCTGTATTGTCCGACCCTTTTCAATTTAATTTCAAAATCTCAATAAGATTAAAGAGTTTAGCCTGCATTCTGCCGATAACAAAAGGATGACCTATAAGAATGCAATTAAGAATAACAGCAATAAGAAAGCAATAGCCTTTATCATCGCAGGTATCTTATTTATTTTCGTTTTTACATCCATCACAGGCGGCCAGAGAACTTACGAGGTCAGGCCCGAAATTGAACTCCCTGATTACAGGACCGACAACGCTCACCTGATTGAAGCTTACGAGCGTCTCATGGATCGTTACATGGATCTTGTCGAGAAGAACCTTGGAACAATCGATCTTGATATAAAGAATACAGCGCAGGCTCTTGTATCCATCAACAAGAAACTGGACGAGCTCTCAGCAAGGACTGCAAGAATAGAAAAAGCTCTCGGAATTGAAGAGCCGCAACGACCGATAAACAAATCGCAAATTACGAAGGAACCTGATTCGAAAGAAATTAAAAGCGAAGGTCAACAATGATGATTCAAATTGCCCGAAAATCCGGACAGGATATAATCTTCCGCTGCAAGAACAATCCCCTCATCACAATCGATGATTTGCCAATGATTTGCAGCGATATCTGGAACGCAGGCGTAGTACGCTTCGAAGGCCAGTATTTGCTGCTGATGGCAGTAGAAACGCTCGAAGGTTCCGGTTGCATCTATCTTGCCCGAAGTACCGACGGCTACAAGTTCCAGGTTGATACTGAGCCTTTTATGGTTTCTTCGAGGAATAGCCCTTTCGCGAGGTATGAGACAATAGGTATTTTCGATCCGCGCATCACCAAAATCGACTCAACTTATTACGTCACGTATCTGGCTGAAAGCGAATACGGCAGGCGAATTGGCCTGGCACGCACAGATGATTTTCATACAGTGGAACGGATGCAGTTCATTTCACAACCTGACACGAAGTGCGGCTGCTTGTTCTCAAGAACGCTTAACGGGCGATACGCTATGCTTGAGCGTCCCGCCGCAGGCGACAGTATTTGGCTGAGCTATTCCGATGATTTGCTTCACTGGGGATTATCTACAGTTGTGTTCACACCACGAGGAGGTTTCTGGGATTCGAACCGCGTTGGAGTTGCGGGACCACCGATAGAAATCAACGAAGGCTGGCTGCTGATATACTACGGCGAGAAATACACCTCAGGCGGTCCTCTTGTTCGCCTGGGTGCCGCTATCCTCGACAAATACAAGCCCTCAAATCTGCTGGGACGCTCAAACATTCCGATTCTAGCGCCACGCACAAAATACGAGCGTATCGGCGATGTCGGGAATATCGTATTTTCATGCGGCAGCCTGCTGGAAGAGAACGGCGAAATAAAAATATATTACGGTGCCTCCGATAGCTGTATCTGCCTTGGAACAGCCTGTCTTGATGAGATTATCGAATTGTGTAACATCTGAGATTTGGAGAACTCTTGAAGATGATAGAAAAGCGAAGCAGAGACTTGTTGACACGCTGGGAATACAATCCAATAATAACGCCTGATGATGTTCCGTTTCAATGTAATACCGTATTCAACGGAACGCCGGTTAAGTTTGGCGATACGTATTTGCTTCTTCTGCGCGTGGAAGGCCAGCAAGGCTATTCATTTTTCTGTTTAGCCAGAAGCGATGACGGCTATTACTTCGAAGTTGACTCACAGCCTTGCATGTTACCGGCAAGCGAAGGATATTTCGAGTTATGGGAACAAAATGGTCTTGAGGATCCTCGAATAACGTACCTTGACGGCTGGTATTATATAATGTACACCGCAGTTTCAGGATATGGACACAGAATTGCTTTGGCGCGTACGGATGATTTCGCAAACTTCGAGCGTCTTGCTCTGGTTTCTGCACCGGGAAATAAGGATGGCGTGCTTTTTCCAGAGAAAATCAATGGCTATTATGCCCGCCTGGACCGTCCTATCGGTAAAGATATTGGCAGCATCTGGATATCGTACTCACCCGACCTGATAAATTGGGGTCAGAGCGAGATTATTATCTCCCCAAGG
>JARRRJ010000261.1:0-7728 GCA_037380865.1 Sedimentisphaerales bacterium | reverse complement strand
CTCGAAGCAACGATAAAGCTCGGCACACAATATCTGCAGCTGCAGCAGGAAGAGCCTGCGGCGGAGCAGTTTAACAGGGCGTTCGAGCTGAATGACAATATAGTCGACGCCTATATGGGCCTTGCAGTAGCGCAGAAACTGGCGGGCAATCTTCCCGACGCCCTGTCAACATTGTCACTTGCGGCTGCGATTGCTCCGAACAGCTCGTTATTATTCTCGGAAATGGCGGCTATACACTTCAAATTGAGCATGAAAAACAATGAGTCAATTTTCCATGAGGTTCCGCAAGACATGACAAAAGCCGTAATTGACGCGCACAGGCAGCAAATTGCAGTACGTCCGCAGAATCCCGACCTTCATTACAGGCTCGGAATTTTAATGATGAATATCAGCAGGTTTTCCGATGCAACTGAGCTTTTCGAGAACGCTTTGAATATCAATCCTCTTTTTTCACGTGCCAGGAGCAAGCTTGCTATTTGCCTGTACCAGACGGGACGCCAGGCGGAAGCTCTGGAATGTATTTCCTTCCCGGATACATGTGACAAGGACACGCTCGAGCTTCACTATAAAACTGCGCTGCTATACTGCGACAAAATAAAATTCGCATCCTCCATGATAAATCTCGAGCATCAGCTTGAAGATAATTACGCGTCACCGGAAGCATCTGTAAATATTTCGATAACCCTGCAAAACCTCGGCCTGCTCGACAGAACAGCAGCAATGTGGGACAGCCTGGTCGATACAGCAAGCTTCGCGATCAATTCTGATTATCAATTCTAAACTCAATATTGGAGGCAAAAAGAGCAGGAACGCTGAGTTGCCTGTAATATAAGGAGTTACGCTTAAAAACGCAGAAAATCCCGAAATACTTGAATGAAACATAACATACATTATGGGACGTTGGAAATCGGGTTGATTTTACAGGTTATATAAATATATTTACAAAACAAAGAATTCCGCGGGCTGGAAGCCCGCGATACGTGGCATGGGCATTCTGCCTATGCATACAACTGACGTTACCTTAAAGATTGTCCGGAAAACGTTTTATTCGCATTTTGAGCGATGTTGCGTCAAACACCTCATCGTTCGGACCGATCTTGTATTCGAATATGTCTTTGGGAATTGCTGAGGGATTATTGAAAACCGACTTTTCGAGATTGATCTTTGTTTTGCTCTGTGCGATAATCTCCCGGTTTTGCTGTTGTGAAACTCGTGTTTGATAAGTTTCCCGCTGTCATTGCCATCTATAACAGTCCATTCTTCTATTCCGGGACTCATGTGTTTTCTTAGTTTTTCGTCAGTGTTTACTGTAAGCAGCCCGATACCTTGCCAGCCTATTGTCTGAAGATAGTTCTCATTTGTGTATTCGGGATTCTTTTGGATGACTATTTCCGCATTGCCTGATGTTCCTGTTGGCAATCTTGCTTCGAGAAACTTTTTACCATCGTATGTCATAAATGTTTTTTTCTGACTTGAAGCTACCTGACCGTTTGGACTTTTTGATGTCAATGTAATTTCACAAGATATGGCTGTTTTGCCTTTATTCCACCAGAGTTTATAGTTTCCTTTTATCCCGGGCTGGTTAATCAAGGGACCATAGCTCTTTCTTTCATAATCCCAGACCAGAACAGCGCTCGTGAGTTTGGCGATATTTTCTCTTACCCCCCTGGCAACTTCGATACGCAAAATATCGTTAGGATCATTACTTGATTTATGGGTATTAAAACTAAAAACAATGATTATCAAAACAGCGGCGAAAGTCGCGATAAAAAAAGTCATCTTTAAATTTGTAGTAAATCTGAATCTTTTTATCTTCATATCAACTCTCATGATAAAACATTACCGATAGGAGTTATAGTTCCTTCTATATAGACGGGTAATATGCAAAAGTGTTACAAAAATTTTTGAGAAAAATGGTAAAATCTTCATTTTTTAAGAAAAAAATTTAACGAGAAATCTTGCTATTATTCATGGGCCGGGAGCC
This sequence comes from Sedimentisphaerales bacterium, assembly GCA_037380865.1. Taxonomy (GTDB): domain Bacteria; phylum Planctomycetota; class Phycisphaerae; order Sedimentisphaerales; family Anaerobacaceae; genus JAFGPS01. The sequence continues at coordinate 5,744 of JARRRJ010000261.1, read as the reverse complement.
CGCGATATGTTAATAGAGTGATTGCGATTGGCGCATTGAGAGTGGTTTGCCTAAGATTTCGGCGTACAGGATCGCCCTTTTCAGGTCGTCTGTGTCTGAAAAAGTCGGCAATATACCGGGAGATTTCTTCTGCGAGGCTTTTGAGGGTTCTTTATGATAGATAAGCTTGTGCTGATTTTCCTGAATATATTCTTCCTTCACTTCGGGCAATTTTTCCAGCTTTTCCAATTTCGTATCGATCCCGGGAATCTCCATTATGCTGATGCCGAGTTCCTCTTCGGAATTCAGACGTTTTTCCAGTTGAGCCATTTTCGGGGGATTTGCAGTCATTGCAGGTTTCGCTTCATTCGTAAGAACCGGGCCGGGAAGAGGAACAACAGTTTTCGGATCTGGCGATACCATAACATGCTGAGATTCCTGCGCTACAGGACTGGCAGGGTGTTTCCGTTGCGGCTGCGGCATTCTTTTCGGCTGCAAGATGCTTTCGAGAAACTGCTCGACGCGGTCTTTTTGAGCTTGCGCCCTCTGGCCGCTCACAGGCGTTCTCTGGGTGGGCCTATTCGAAACCGGCCTTTTTTGCTGTGGTCTGCCCTGCTTCTGGCTGAGAAAAAAAGTGCGTATGGCCCATGCGGCAATGAAAATCACGACTATCAGGATGTCGACAATATTCTCAGCGCCGCCTCCGCCTCCTAAAACGCATTGTAACAAGTATTCATTCATAATTGGTATTAAAAGCATCCTGCCTTTGAATCCGCGGGCAAAAAGCTCACGTTACGTTTATTCCTTCGTTTTCGGTTTCGCGATGGAGTCACGCATCGAGGTGTCTGCCATTATGTTCTTCATTCTGTAGTAGTCCATTACACCGAGATTGCCCTTCTTAAATGCATCAGCCATCGCGAGCGGGACCTTGGATTCGTTTTCGACGACGAGTGCACGCATTTCCTGCTCGCGCGCGACTGCCATTGCCCTTCGTTTTTCCGCTTCGGCTTTTGCTCGTCTCATATCAGCTTCAGCCTGTGCGGCCTGGATCTGCGCACCGACATTGTCACCTACATCGACATCGGCACTATCAATTGAGAGAATCTCGAAAGCTGTTCCCGCGTCGAGTCCCTTGGCCAGAACCGACTTGGAGATTCGGTCGGGATTTTCGAGAACGCCCTTATATGTTATGCTGGAACCGATTGTAGTGACGATGCCCTCACCGACACGCGCGATTACTGTTTCTTCCGTGGCACCTCCGATTAGTCGCTGTATGTTGGCACGGACAGTAACACGCGCTTTTGCCTTGAGCTGAATACCATCCTGCGCGACCGCATCGACTGTCTCTTTGCCTTTTTTAGGGTCGGGACAGTCGATAACCTTGGGATTGACACTCGTTTGAACTGCTTCGAGTATGTCCCTGCCTGCAAGATCAATTGCTGTAGCGGTCTGGAAGGATAATTCGATATTCGCCCTGTTGGCCGCGATGAGGGCACGCACAACATTCGGAACCCTGCCGCCGGCAAGGTAATGACTTTCAAGGTCCTTGGTGGTCAGCTGCAAACCCGCCTGTATCGCCGTAATTTTGCTCAGGACTATTGTTCTGGAATCTACTTTCCTTAACCTCATTCCGATAAGTTCTGTAAGTTTCACGTCAGCTCGTGAAAAATATGCTTGAAGCCACAGTCCTGCAACTTTTATGAAAAAATAGATTACAACAGCCGCTACAACTGCAACTATAATTAAAACGGTTATTAAGAAAACTCGGCCGGATTCTGACTCGTTTGTTTGACCGGCAGCTAATACTGTTTCATAAAATAAATTCATCATTTACCTTTCTCAGTTTTCTTCTTCCATACGAACTGTTACTTGCGTACTTTCGACATTAATTACTTTTACTTTTTTGCCCTTGTCAACATAACCGCTTTCGGCTACACATTCAAGCTTTTGTCCTGAAAAATTACACATTCCAACCGGTCTGAGGGGTGTCACAACAATTCCAATAGCTCCAAGTAATTTTTTTAACTCCATAGTATCAGGTATTCCATCGCCCTGCTGCCGCTGAGGCGGTTCCAGCGTTACAACTTTGCCAACATTTGTTTTTGGGAATTCCCGGTAAGCGTATCTTAAAAATATTGGTATTAATATGACAGCTAAGACCACAGCAGAAATTCCGGCTATTGTACTGTGCCTGAAGAATATGTATGTCCCTGCGAAAAGACAGGCTAAGGCACAAAAAGTGAGTAAGCCACCGCTTGGTATAAAGACTTCAGCTACTAAAAGTGCTACGAAAAACAGATAAAGTATTACAGCAAATGCAAGCCACCAACCCATAATTTAATCTCCGAAAATCCTTAAAAAATCGCCTTAACTACTACCCGGTTGCCGTGAATGCCCGTGATTTCAACCTTAACTCCCCTGTTGATAAAGTCCCCTTCCGCGACAACATCGACTATAGCATCGCCGAATTTTGCTTTTCCCGTGGGTCTGAGAGTCGAAACCACTTCACCTATATCGCCAACGTAGAGGTTTTCCGTTTCATTTTCAGTGGGTCTGGTCATATTGATCGGCATTACGCCTTCGGATTTTGAAACGTCCGGCACAAGCATTAGACCGCTCAAGAACGGGATTTTGGGCAGATACTTCGATGCCAGCCAGGCGAGCACGATGAACGCGCCTAATCCCACCGATATCGCCATAATTCCGTGATTAAAATCTCTCCATTCAGTTGGGCTTGTCGGCCAGGGCACTTCATTCGGAGCGTTCTTGATAAGCATCCCGAATAGTCCAACGAGGATAAGGACTATCCCGGCAATACCTGTAATTCCGAAACCCGGAATAACGAAAATTTCAACGAGCAGGAGAATTACTCCCGATACGAACAGGACAATTTCAATCCAGTTTGCCAGGCCGCTGATGTATTTGCTTCCGATGATAAGAACAAAACAAATCACCGCCAGCAACCCAGGTAATCCCAGACCGGGAGTGGTAAGCTCTATATAAACGCCGAGCAGAGCAAGACCGACGAGCACAGCCATAACTGTCGTGGAGTTTAGCCACCTGGCCAGTTCCTCCGACCATGTCGTATTAAGCATAATCGGCGGGCCGGCGAACTTTACATTGTCGCGCTGTGCCAGAAAACCAAGCGCTTCATTCACATCATTCACGACAGCCCTTGCGATGCCGTATTCATGTGCCTTCGCTGCGGTAAGAGTCAAAATCTCGTCAGAACTGTCGACAAGTTCCTTTTTCCCGAGATCGTAAGTATTGGAATCTTCCGGAAGAGCTGTACCCTGGAAGAATTCATACTGGTCTGTGACGCCTTCGAGCTGCCCTCCAATCGTAATTGGTGCGCAATCTCCTATGGTCGTGTTTTTCAACATAATTATATCGCGGCAGGAAACGCTTATCAGTGAGCCTGCAGAAATAGCTTCTGTAGTTACGTACGCGACGGTGTGCGCTTTACTATTTAATCGCGGCACTTCAAGGATAAAAAATTTCGATATATCATCAGCGGATTTGAGAAGGCCTCCGTAAGTGCCGATGTCGTAAATCAGGTAAGTTGCTCCGTCGTCGATCGCGATTTTTGTTCTGCGCTTTATGGATTTATATAAGCCGTAATCTATATCGCCCTTGCATGTGATAACAGCGGCTTTTACCTGCGGTACCGCGTTGTCGGAGTAACTGTATTCCGAAGCGAAAGCTGCGCCTGTGATAAGAAGCAGGCTGAAAAGAACAAAACCAATATCTCGTACCGGATACTTCATAATCGCCATAATAGGAATTTTACTCAGAAATACGCAGCATGACAACAATTTGTTTCAGTATTCGTTGGTAATCCTCGGTTTTATTCCCTCCCACTGCAGGCCGCCTATAATCGCCTGGGCGATATTTGTCAGGTGGTCGCCGATTTTTTCGACATTATCGACCAGGTCGATGAAAATCAAACCCGCTTCCGCGGTACACAGCCCGTTGCTCATTCTATCCACATGACTGCGCCTGAACTCAAGCTGCAGCCTGTTTATATTGGTTTCGTTGTGGAGTGCTTTTTTGGCTGCAGGAATGTCGTCGTCTTCAAGTGCCGCTATGATATTATCGAACATGCGGTCCAACTCCACTCGTATCTGTTCTGCTTCCGCCATCGCAGATTCGCTGAAGGTTATCTTGTTGTCTATTTTTCTCTGCGCAATTTCGGCGATATTGACGGCATGATCCCCTACACGCTCAAGGTCGTTTACTGTATGCAGAAGCACAGGCAGCTCGATAGAGACCTCATCGGACAGGATTCTGCGCGATAAAGCGGAAAGGTAAGAAGTGATCTCCAATTGAAGCATATCGATAAAGTCTTCTCGTTCACGGACTACCGCAAGTTCCTTTCTGTCATCCGTGAGAATACCGTTAATTGCTCTTCTAACGGCTCTCTGGGCGATTTTTGCCATACGTACGATTTCCCGCTCTGCCTGCTCGAGCGCGATAACGGGAGTATCGAGCAGGTGTTTTTCCAGAATTACCGGTTTCTGGATGCGTTCAGCTTCCGTCACGGGAATTATTTTCAATACTATTGATTCGAGCACCTTTACAAAAGGTAAGAATATAATGACATTGAAAACATTGAACAATAAATGAGAAAAGAATATGTATCTCATTATCGTTTCCTGGTCAAGCCGGCCGGGAGTGATCCAGATGACAGCGCGTGTGTACAGGCTGGCATAAACGAGGACAATCATATACATAACGCCTATCACATTAAATATAGTATGTCCCATTGCGGCTCGCCTGGCGTTACGCGAGGATTGGAGTGCTGCTATTTGCGCTGTTACCGTAGTGCCTATGTTGTCTCCGAGCACAAAAGGTATAGCGACTCGCAGAACATCGTGCCAGTTTGCTCCGAAAGCGCCTGTAAAGGCGAGCATCTGTATCATCGCGATTGACGCAGAGCTGCTCTGTAAGAGCATCGTGATAATGGTACCCGCCAGAACAGCCAGAATGGGTTTATCGCCGAGCCATATGAGCGTCTGCTGGACTTTAACACTGTCCTTAAGGCCTTCGAAGGCGCCTTTCATGAAGTCGATGCCGAGAAAGAGGATGCCGAAGCCTATCATTATCTGGCCGATGCTTCTTGTCTTCTGTGTTTTCCCAAGAACGCTGATGAGAAACCCGACTCCTACGATGGGCAGAGCGAAATCTGTAATCTTGAAAACCGCGAGAACCGAGACAAGCCCCGCCGTGATGGTCGTACCTATATTTGCTCCGAGAACTACACTTAAGGCCTGTTTCAAGGTCAGAAGTCCGGCATTCACAAAACCTACTGTCATTACAGTCGTCGCGGAGCTTGACTGGATGATTGCGGTTGTCAGCGTACCGACAATGACACCGATAACCCTGTGTTTTGTTAGCGTTTCGAGCAGGCTTTTGAGTTTCTGGCCGGCCACTTTTTTCAGGCCGTCAGACATTAACCCCATTCCGTAGAGAAACAGGCCGAGTCCCCCTATCGTCCCGAAAATCATAGTTTCAATCATGCAGCATCCTTGTAAGATTGTTATTCTTCATAACCTGGGCATTTCAGTCTATCTCAAACTGCGAAGAACCTCAAGACCATTTTCGATTTTTTCGTCAGTTGTTGCATAACTTATTCTGAAATGCGTGTCTCTCTCGCTGAAGACGTTTCCGGGAATAATCAGCACATTGTTTTCTATGGCTTTCGATACGAATTCTGATGCAGTCGCGCCATCGGGCGCCTTGACAAACGCGTAGAATGCACCTTC
>JARRRJ010000260.1:4258-5461 GCA_037380865.1 Sedimentisphaerales bacterium | reverse complement strand
AGGTTCCCGAACGAGGACCCGAATCCCGTTTTGAGAATATCATCAGACTGCAAAATTATGTATGCCAACGAAGCCGGCTTGCCTGTGCTGAAGACCTGGCAAACGGAAGTCGAACAAAATCTTCCTGAACCTTGGAATAACAGAATAGAAGAGGTATATAAATCCAACAGCAGTGCAACATTCGAATTAAATTGTGATGACGGCCATATTTTCATACTGACGCTTCAGCCGATAACAGGTTCAGGTTATGTCAATGCCTATGGGCTTGACATAACCAATCGCAAGAAAGCAGAAAAAGAAAAGATGGATATGGAGCTTCAGCTCAGCCAAAAGCAGAAGATGGAGGCAATCGGAACTCTTGCAGGAGGAATCGCTCACGATTTCAATAACATTCTCTCGGCGCTGCAGGGTTACACCGAACTGTCACTCGATGACCTTCCTGAAGACAGTCCTGTTCGCGACAATCTTGAGCAGATACTTTCCTGCACTAACAGAGCCACAAAACTGGTAAAACAGATTCTTACATTCAGCCGGAAGAACGAACAGGAGCAGGAAAAAGAGCCCGTCCGCATAAGCTCAATTATAAAAGAAGTTCTCGGGATGCTCAGGTCGTCGTTACCGACTACGATAAAGATTTGTCGTAAAATCAACGCGGAGAACAGCAAAGTGCTTGCCAATCCCACTCAGATTCACCAAATACTTGTAAATCTATGTACCAACGCTTCTCATGCTATGGGTCAGTCACCCGGGACACTAGAAGTGAGCCTCGACGATGTTCACTTCGAATCACAAACAAGGATCGGCGACGAGCACCTTGACGAAGGCTCTTATGTAAAGGTCAGTATAAGTGATACCGGTTGCGGCATGGAGCCCGAAATTCAGAAAAGAATTTTCGAGCCCTTCTTCACGACAAAAAAGCCCAACGAAGGAACCGGTCTGGGTCTGCCTGTCGTACATGGTATCGTCAAAAGTCACGCGGGAGCCATAGACGTTACGAGCACGCCGGGAGAAGGCACGACTTTTGATATTTATTTGCCGAGAATTGAAAGTGACCAAGCGCAGGAGCCTCAGTCCGAAGAGCCCAGGAATAAGGACAAGAAGGTTGTCCTCCTCGTGGACGACGAAGATATGATTGTCAACGTAACAAGCCAGATACTCGAGAGGCTCGGATACGCTGTAGTAGCAAGAACAAACAGCCTGGAT
>JARRRJ010000260.1:0-4247 GCA_037380865.1 Sedimentisphaerales bacterium | reverse complement strand
GATACTCGAGAGGCTCGGATACGCTGTAGTAGCAAGAACAAACAGCCTGGATGCCATGGAAGAATTCCAGGAGAAGCCGGACGAATTCGACCTGGTTATAACCGACCAGGTAATGCCGAATATGACGGGCACCGAGCTTGCCAGAGGAATAGTCTCCATCAGAAAAGATATGCCGATAATTCTCTGCTCAGGTTTTCCGGAACAAGTCTGCCATGAGGAGCTTGCTAGCATCGGGATAAAACATTTCATTATGAAACCCGTGAGCAGGCAGGAGCTTACGTCTGTTGTCCATGAAATACTGGAGAGCGAAAACATACCCGTATGACAATATAGCTCAAATCACATCTGCAAATCCATTCAATCATTACTCTTCGCACAAGATTTCTGATTCCGCAGAATGAAAACCAATTTATAAAAAACAAAAAACTTGACGGGCTCGAAAAGACAGATAACATAGCTTTTGCTCAACGATATTCATTCTAATATTTGAGCACGACGAGTTGTGAATAAGTCAAGCACCTAAAAGGAAGTAATGGTTATGAGCAAGAGAAAGGGTTTCACACTTATCGAACTCCTTGTTGTAATCGCTATCATCGCACTTCTGATGGGAATATTGCTTCCGGCTCTGGCTCGGGCACGCAAGCAGGCAAAGGAAGTCACCTGCAAAGCTTTGCTCAGACAATGGGGAACCATCTGGTCAATGTTCTGCGATGACAACAACGGGAATTTCAGTACAGGAGAGGTTTCGTGGGCTCGCGGTGAATGGGTAATCAACTTAAGAAATCTTTACCAGACAAAGTCAAACATCCTTCAGTGCCCCATGGCGACTAAACGTCTTCCCACTGGACAAGAATGGGGAGGCCCGTTTAACACTTATGCGATGCCTTCGTCTGAGAGAGGCTTCGGAGGTGTTGAGGAAGAGCCCAGCTATGGTCAGAACTGCTGGGTATATAATCCTCCGCCGCGTGAGACGAGCATTCAGGGACGACCGGTCGCAAACAACTGGAGAACAAAAGATTCTCCCGGCGCGGCGTATATACCCGTCTTTGCCGACTCGATGTGGAGGGGAGGAGGTCCTTCATCAGACAAAGGCACGATAGCATGTGATCCGCCTCAAGAAAACGGGAAATGGTACGGCTATGATCATGAAATGAAGCACTTCTGCATCAACCGCCATTCAGGCGGAATCAACATCCTTTTTATGGACTGGCATGTGGAAAAAGTTCCCCTCAAGGGATTGTGGAAGTTGAAATGGCACAAGAATTTCGACATTCACGGCGGCTGGACGCTGCCCGATGCGCCCTGGCCAGACTGGATGAAGAGTCTTCCTGATGCATAATATTTTTCATTGAAGAATTAATAAAGATACTGTCGGCTGAGGTTCAAACACAAATGTTATTGGCAATTCTTACATAGCCTTTTCCAATTTGAGTTGAGACAATTTGGAATATGCGCTTTTTGAAATGAAAAACAGTTGACAGGATTTCCTTGAACTCGTAAAACTTCAATTATTTGAAAAATAAGCGCCATGGCTCGTAAAAGCAGAGCAAAGAATTTCTTACTGCCAGGTCTCGAACGCGAAAACCGGCGGGCATATGTGCCTTAAGCACTGCTTCGCTGTTATCGCTTGCTTTGTTTTATCGTTTTATGTCAACGTTGTTAGGAATCTCATTCTCATGAAAATTAGCGAACTCAAACCTTTTCAAAACGAACCCACCGCCGATGTCAAACGCGAGCACTTTAAAACAGAATTCCCGAAAGCTATTGCGAACGTCAGAAAGCAAGTCCCCAGAATTTGCCCTCTTTTCATCAACGGCAAAGAGGTCTCGACAAACGATACCATGACGTCAGTAAATCCTGCCAATCCCGAAGAGATTATAGGTCAAATTCATCAGGCGGGAAAAGAAGAGGTTGACCACGCGATTGCTGCCGCAAAATCCGCCTTCCAAACATGGCAGGAAGTTCCGTCTGAGCAGCGTGCGCAATATCTCATTAAAGCCGCTGAGATAGCAAGAAAACGTATTTATCAACTTTGCGCCTGGCAGGTTCTCGAAGTAGGCAAGCAATGGGACCAGGCCTATAACGACGTCACAGAAGGGATTGACTTCTTCGAATATTACGCCCGTCACTCTGTGCGTATGGGCGAGCCGCAGAGGCTTGGCTCCGCGAAAGGCGAAATCAATCTCTATCTATACGAGCCCAAAGGCATCGCCGCTGTCATTGCTCCCTGGAATTTCCCGTTCGCTATCAGTGCAGGCATGGCAAGTGCCGCTATCGTTACAGGCAATTGTGTCGTGTATAAGCCATCCGGTCTTTCGTCAGTCGTCGGTCATAATCTTGTCGAGATATTCGAAGAAGCAGGACTTCCTCAAGGTGTTTTCAATTATATCCCGGGTCGCGGCAGCGTAATAGGCGATCACATCATCGAGCATCCTGATATAAGCCTGATTGCTTTCACAGGTTCAGTGGAAACAGGAACGCGCATAATCGAGAAGGCGGCTAAAGTGCAGCCCGACCAGGCAAACGTTAAGAAAATTATCTCTGAAATGGGAGGCAAAAACGCAATAGTGATTGACGAGGACATCGACATCGATTATGCCGTGCCGCATGTTTTGTATTCCGCTTTTGGTTTTCAGGGTCAGAAATGTTCAGCCTGCTCGCGCCTGATCATCCACGAAGCGATATATGACGAGTTCGTCGAGAGTCTCGTTAAATCTGCATCTGAAATGAAAATCGGTCCCGCCGAAGATTCGTCCAACGTAATGGGGCCGGTCGTTAATTCTTCAGCTCAAGAGAAGATCCTCGAATATATTGAGATAGGTAAAAAGGAAGGCTCACTTTTGTATCAGAGTGAAACTCCGAAGGGAAACGGCTTTTATGTACCGATTACTATTATCGAGAATATTACTCCGAAGTCGCGTATTGCGCAGGAAGAAATCTTCGGGCCTGTTCTTGCTGTTATGAAAGTCAAAGATTTTGACCAGGCAATAGAATGGGCATTATCAACCCGCTTCGCACTCACAGGCGGCGTATTCAGCAAAAATCCGGATCATCTTGAGTACGCAAGAAAAAAATTCAGGGTCGGGAATCTCTACCTGAACAGGAACTGTGTCGGCGCGATGGTCGAAAAACAGCCTTTCGGCGGCGCAAGAATGTCAGGTGTAGGCACAAAAGCCGGCGGACCGGATTATCTGCTTCATTTTGTGGACCCGCGTACAATTACAGAGAAAATTACCTGAACAGGCTTCGGAACCGACGAGAAACTGGTTTCAGGCTTGCCCATTTTCACAATTACACAGAAATTCATAATAATACAGATGGTTGTGGCTTAATTGTGAAGTATCGCACCATTTTTGCTCATTGATTCAATTTGTGTTATCCATCAAGCCTTGAACTTTAATTTTCTACTGATAGCATTTTATAAAGAGCAGGATCATATTCCTCCAGTCCAGTTATGCCATAAAGATGGTTTGCCGAAATCCACGGCAGCCAGAACCGGTGACCTCCGACACCACGACGGGAACCCGGGCTCATACCCCAGCCCTCCTGCTGCCAGCCAATACCCTTATAGTCGTACTGACGTCCCGGAAGAGCGACCATCTGTTTCGTGTCATGTAATAGAACTCGAGCCACATCAAGATAATGCCGGTCATTTGTGAGCTTGTAGAGCTTCGCGTAAGATGGAACAGCCCAATCGAGATATTCATCAACGCCGCCGGATACTGCCGCTGTTATGCCCTGAAAACCAAGTGCAGGAACGCCCTTCTTCCAATGGAGTTGCGCATCGTTTGCATCCGCAGGCATCGGCACCTGCCATATCCAGATCCAACTCTCTGCGAAATTCGCGGCCGCTTGTGCACGTTCAAGCCATTTTGATTCCTTAGTCACATCATAGAGGCTCAGGAATGCTTCCATGCTTAGCATCCCGGCTTCCTTGTCTGTGATGTTCGGATTATCAATAGCGCCGCCGATGAATAAACCCCGGCTTCCATAATTCTTCCAAACATATTCAGCCGCGCGAATGGCCGACTCTTTGTATTTCGAATCGCCTGTCTCTTCGCTCATCAGGACAAGCAGCGGCACGGGGCAGTAGCTCGCAGTTCCGGTAGGTTCCGCGACTTCGCTGCTTCCGCGTTCCCATCGTCGTGGGAACGAACCATCTTCCCGTTGCTGCAGGATGAGCCAGTCAACATATTGCTTGAGCCACTTGAACCATTCCGGATGCTCCCGGCCCTGTGCTTTCTCTC
>JARRRJ010000259.1:0-4267 GCA_037380865.1 Sedimentisphaerales bacterium | reverse complement strand
TATAGGAATATCTTCACTGGGGTACATTAATCTTCAAACAAAAGGGATTTCTATTGTTATAGATCCTGCCGACAAAATATCCGGTTCAAAACCATCACAATGGGCAGTAAAGGAATTAGAGAAATCATTAACTGCCTGGGGTATAAATGTTTATCGATGCAGTAATATATCTCAAGCCAGAGAAGGAGATCTGTGTATAGTTGCAGCAGGATCAGGTTCTTCTATTGCTGTCCGACTACTTAGAAATTCAAATAAGAAAATCCCGGCCGTTCCGGAAGCTCTTGGTTTACTCCATATAAGATCAGGTGATAAACAAATCATATTAGCTTGCGGGTATGATATACGGGGACTCGTTTATGCTCTGCTTGAACTTTCTGACAAAGTTAAATATTCAGATGAACCTGTTAACTCAATGAATATTCAAAATTCTGTTATTGAGCAGCCCGCAAATGTAATCCGCAGTCTTAACAGACTTTTTGTTAGTGAGATCGAAGATAAACCCTGGTTCTATGACCGCGAAATGTGGAAAGAATATCTTACGATGTTGACTACACAGCGTTTTAACCGTTTTAATTTAAGTTTCGGAATCGGTTATGATTTCCTGGAAAATGTAACCGATGCATATTTTCTATTTGCTTATCCGTTCCTGTTATCTGTTCCGGGATATAATGTGCGAGTACCGCAATTACCGGATTCAGAGCGGGATAAAAATCTTGAAACACTGAAATTTATTAGTGAACAAACCGCTGCCCGCGGTATTCAGTTTCAGCTTGGGATCTGGATGCACGGGTACAAATGGAACAACAGCCCTGATGTAAACTATACTATAGAAGGATTAACACCTGAGAATCACGGGCAATATTGCCGGGATGCAATCAGGCAACTTTTACAAACTTGTCCTGATATAAGCGGAATAACATTCCGTATACACGGAGAAAGCGGTGTAAAGGAAGGTAGTTATAGTTTTTGGAAAACGGTATTTGAAGGAGTTACTTCCTGCGGACGCAAAGTTGAAATTGATATGCATTCAAAGGGAATAACCCGGGAAATTATAGATATTGCTTTTGCCACAGGAATGCCGGTTAATGTCTCTCCAAAATTCTGGGCAGAGCATCTCGGCCTGCCTTATCATCAAACCGATATCAGAAAATTTGAAATTCCGAAACCGGATCAAAAGACAGAAGGGTTATTGAACCTAAGTGCAGGGTCCCGAAGTTTTACACGATATGGTTATGCTGATCTTTTAAATGAAAACCGTCGTTATGGAGTTTTATACAGAATCTGGCCCGGCACGCAGCGAATTTTGCTTTGGGGTAATCCGGAAATGAGTGCCGCATACTCAAAGGCATTCAGTTTCTGCGGAAGTGCTGGAGCTGAGCTTATGGAGCCGCTCTCATTTAAAGGCCGCCGCGGTTCAGGTATCGCCGGCGGGCGCTGTGCTTATCTTGATAAATCATTAAAACCAAGATGGGATTGGGAAAAATATCTTTACAGCTACAGAATTTTCGGCAGACTCTCTTATAATCCGGATACAGAACCTGATGTTTGGCATCGGTACTTAGTTAAACAATTTGGTAAGGGGGCTGAGGCTGTTGAATTAGCTCTGGCAAATGCTTTTCCTATTCTTCCGGTAGTTCTAACTTCCCATGGAGTTTCAGCAGCAAACAATCTATATTGGCCTGAGATATACACAAACTTATCCATTGCAGATCCTAATAACAAAAATCCGTTTTTTGATACTCCTTCACCAAAAGTATTTGGTAATGTCAGCCCAATGGATCCTCAGCTGTTTTTGAGTATAAATGATTTTGCGGATGAACTGTTAAAGGGTTATTACAGCGGCAAATATACTCCGATTGAGTATGCTCAATGGATTGAAGACTATGCTGAAGCAGCATCTGAGCAACTCGCAATAGCAGAAAGGAAATCAAAAGAAAAACAAAAACCAGAATTCCGCCGTATGGCAATTGATGTGGCAATAGCAGCCGGATTAGGACGTTTCTTCGGAGCCAAATTCAGAGCAGGTGTTCTATTTGGAATCTTCAAACAGAGCGGCGACCGGAATGCATTGGAATTATCAATAAAAACTTATCATAAAGCAAGGAACTTCTGGATTGAACTTTCCGAAACAGCCAGGGATGTATATAAACATGATATTACTGTAAGCGAACTTGATGTGTTAAGGGGTCATTGGCTGGATCGTTTACCTGCAATTGATGAAGATATTGACTTTATGAGAAATATATTAAATGAAACTCCGGTTACTACGGCTGTTCAAAAGGAGAATATACGATTGGCTATAAAGAAAGCTTTGGGAAGACCGAAACGTGACTATGCAGTTTGTAAGCATGAACAACCGGAACAATTTACAGCGGGAAAACCTTTGGATCTGGAAATATCAATTGAGAAAAAAGTAAGGGCCGTAACATTATATTACCGTCATGTAAATCAGGCTGAGAGATTTAAAACAATAGGAATGAAGCAGACAGGTAACAGTTTTGCAGCTGCTATTCCGGCCGATTATACCGAATCTCTGTATCCTCTTCAGTACTATTTCGAATTGAGAGAAAGACCGGATAATGTTTGGCTGTATCCGGATTTATCTGAAAAACTGACTCAACAGCCTTACTTTGTTATAAGAAAGATATAGTTTATTATTTTAGAGCACTGAATGCAGTTAACGGCAACTGGTTCAAAAATTTTTATTTGTTATTTAAATGCTTCTGGTACTTAATCAGATGAACTTTATAGTTCTATATCAATTGATAAACTAATATTATAGAGGTTTATTTTTATTTTACTTACAAGAAACTAAAATTCAATAAGGGATCTGCCATGAAAATATTTCGCAAAATCATAATGCCTGTATTCGGAATCTTTATTATACTCGCATACCAAAGCTATGCCGGGGAAGCAGATGGTTCTGCCAATAATACAGCAAGCGGTGATACTGCACGCAGTTTAGCACCTTACTTTACCAATATTACATCATCTCCCAAAGCACCGGATGCAGAAGGTTTCCTGCAGCGTTGGCTGCTTCTGGAACCGATTAATAAACCAAACCGCAGCAATACTGTTTTTACCGACAGCTATATCCGGCACGCCTTTGATACCTTATATTTTCCCGGTCAGTTTACTACAATCCCAAATGACGGTGATAAGGTGAAAGTAGGAGATCAGCAACTCACCTGGCATGCTCTGGACGCTACAAATTTCAATGTTAAGCTCTTTCGCTTTGCATATGGTCTGGATAAGAAGATATATGGTGTCCTGTTTTGGGCAGTTACTGTTGTTAACAGTTCGCGGGAGATGAAGGATATTCGTTTGGCAGTCGGTTCCAATTCAGCATCTATGTGGTGGCTTAATGGCAAAGAAGCCGTCATTCTTTCCGGCGACCGCCGAATGGTTATGGATGACTGCGTTTCCAAACGTCTTACACTTAAAAAAGGCAAAAATATTATTCGCGGTGCTGTAATCAATGGTCCCGGCATGAGTGATTTTTGTGTTCGTTTCATAGATGAAAATGGTAATCCAATAAAAGATCTTACGATGAACATTGAAAATTCAGGGAAATAATGGATTATAATTTTTTGATCTCAATTTTTTCGTTTTTGGAGGTTTTATGAAGTTCCTTTTTCTAATAGCACTAGTTTCCATCCTACTTCTTCTAAGTTTTTCTCGATCGGCATTAGCTCAGATCGGTGAACCTTATATCCATGATCCATCCACGATAGTTAAATGTGACGGCAAATATTATACTTTCGGTACGCGCGGTGGCGGTTTGATTTCTGACGACGGCTGGGTCTGGAAGAGCGGGGCTGTACGTCCCGGTGGTGGAGTAGCCCCGGATGTCATTCATATCGGAGATCGTTATTACGTTACCTATGCAAAAGGTGGCGGAGGCTTAGCTGGAGGACATGCCAGCAATGTTTATGTTATGTGGACTAAAACGCTTGATCCCAACTCCCCCGACTTTGGATTTAAAGACGAAACTGTCGTAGCTTCATCTGACGGAGTTGAGGATTGTGATGCAATCGATCCGGCATTTCTTCTGGATCCTAATGATGGGCGGTTATGGCTTACATATGGAACCTACTTCGGTTTCATAAGGATCGTTGAGCTCGATCCTAAAACAGGAAAACGCATCGAAGGCAACAAGGCTAAAGATATTGCTATTGACTGTGAAGCTACCGCGATGATGTATCGGAATGGCTGGTACTCTCTGCTTGGTACTCACGGCACTTGCTGCGACGGATCCAACTCCACA
>JARRRJ010000258.1:0-4269 GCA_037380865.1 Sedimentisphaerales bacterium | reverse complement strand
GCGAATTTCCGAAACATTCGGCAGAATAACATTCACCATTTCATCCGGGTCTTCCGGGCCGGATTTATAAACAGGCCAGTAGTATGGCTTTTCCGAGCCTTCAACTGCGTAATTGAGAGCTTCGTTCTGTTCACGGATCAATCTGCCGACAACATTTCTCTGCCCATCCGTAAATTCATAATAATTCCTGCCCTGAAGCGTAGCGAGTACTCTTAATACGCTTTCCCGGATATCATTTCTCTTTTCCTGAAAATCGGGACTCTCCCTATTCGAGAAGAGGTTATTAATATCTTTATCCAGATCCTCGATGAATGACGCATTATCTTCATCATTATAATTCTGCGCAAAGAATAGAATAAAGTCATCCGAAAGCTCCCGGCTCGAGTCAATTGCCTTTTGATAATATGGCGCGGCGTTCAGAGAATCATCTGCTTTCGGCCTGACAAGATTATTCAACTCGCTGACATAATTTGTTGTGATGGCAGGCCTGCCGGACAAGAACCATCCGACATAAACGACCAGGCAGAGAATTAAGATCCCGGCTGCCTGAAAAGTCCTGACAACCATCGTTCGCCATAAAGGCCGACAACGTTTTTTTGCTCGGCGCATCAGAATCGCCAGCACTTTTGCATCGCCGAATTCTGCTATTAGTTTCAGCGTTTTTTCCTTACGCTCGGGCTCGCTTTTGCAGTCTTTCAGCTCATCTTCGAAATGTGCTGTCAACTCATCCAGCACGTCCCTGCATATTTTTCGCCTGTAGCGCATTTTCTTAACAATCTGCTTTATAAAATCAGCGGCACATTCAGGGATACCTTGCGCTTGTTCTTTCTTATTTTCCGTTGCCATAAGAGCCTCTCATTTTGAATTAAGCAGGTAAAAGTGCACCGCTGAAGACAAAATTCAAGCCTGTTGTAAGCTGCTTCAACTGTGCTTTCTGTTTCGCCAATTCATCTACTCCGCTGCTCGTAATTGAGTAGTATCTTCTTTTCCTGGCAGACTCGTTGCTCTCCCATTTTCCGGCAATCATCTTCTTCGCTTCGAGGTTGTAAAGCAATGGGTACAATGTTCCTTTACCGAGTGTGAGGATTTCACCGCTTCGCTGTTCGATTGCCTGACTGAGCTGGTAGCCGTACATCGGACCGCTGGAGAGAATCTCAAGAACAACTACCGGAGCGACACCTTTTAGTAACTGACTTTCAAATTTCATAAAGCCTCCTGTTTATATCAGTTTTTTAGCAGTTCATATAGTTTACATAACTTATTATGTATTACATACTATGTAAAGTCAAGTATAAATATAAAAATATTGAAAAAATTTTTATATTCGTTCAGAAGTAAAAGTTTATCTTTGTTTTCCTTGAAATACGGCTATTTTACCTGTAAAGTATGGATAAATTAGAAAATAATGGAGCAGTGGCAGAGTGGCTCATCGCGACGGTCTTGAAAACCGTTTTACCGAAAGGTAACGGGGGTTCGAATCCCTCCTGCTCCGTTTAATCCCGCTTTGTTCCGGAATAGCCCTGCTTATCTCCTGTGTTTTTCCAGAATAGGCCTAAGCTGATTTTTTGTCTTATGCCTGTGCTCAGTCTAATATATTAAGCATATCACAATTCACTCCAGCAGCTCAATGCCCATACAGGTCAACAGTGGCTGCAATGCTTGAATACCCCAATTGGACCTTGAGGTAATGCGGGGGAGGACAAGTCAGTAACAGCAGGGAGGCAGTACGTATGCCTCATTTCATGGATGCGTATCTGCGGCAGTCCAGCCTTTTATCGCAACTGACACATTTGCTGCAAGATTCATAACGTCCAATTAGTTCACCGTCATTTGGGAAAATTCATTAGTGAACGAGGGAGCGATGCGAACTTTCTGGGACATGTATGAGGCATAAAATTCGGATTTTTACAATTTTTTAAGATTTTTTTCATATTTTGAGACATTTTGGCCAAAATGTGCAGTCACAACACTTGAAAAATCTATTTATTATGATATAAATTATATAGAATGAATGTTTATGAGGAAAGTTCTGACTTTTTTCGGAATTCCTCGATTAAATGTATCTCAAAGAGGAGAGTGCCGTGCCTTAGAGCGCTGAAATTTCAAGAGAATGTATATTTGCTCCAGGAGTTTATGTCAACTGCGGATCGTCTGCAGTGATAAGTAATAAAAAAACTATTTTTTGAGGAGAGAAAGATGAAAAGACTTAGAGCAATTTTTGCAGCAGCAACCTTTGTTCTCACTACTGGCATGATTGCCAACGCAGCAACATGGGAAATCCCTGATGATTTTACAACAATTCAGGAAGCGATTTACAATCCCGCAGTCGAAGATGGAGATATAATCAGGGTCAATCCCGGCAACCATGCCGGCGCGTACGTAACAAAAAGTGTGGAGATAAAAGGTGAGGGTGGTGCAGTGATTAATGATGGCCCGCTTCATGGATCCGACCAAATTATGGGATTTCGACTTTTAGAAGGCAGCGACGGGGCAACAATAAGCCATCTCGATTTCAATGTCGATCTCGCAATCATGAATGGCGGCAGAGTTGCAGATGTATCCGTTCACCACAGCAAATTCACAAATCCTGGTCAGGCAATCAGTAATTGGGGCGGAGATGGCTGGGAAATCAGCTATAACGTGATAAATGATTTGAGAACTCGAAACGGTGGAGGTATTGGCATCTTAGTTGCGGACTGGGAGGGGGGCGTCGTAAAAGACAATGTTATTTCACACAACACTATAACTGGAACTCTTCATGTTGGCGGCTGGTATGAAGACCCTGATGACGAACAAGGCGGATACAATGGAAGTGGGATTGTTATTTATGCAGACTTTCGTGGGGGCTCGCTCGGAGCATCTGAAATATCAAACAACAGAGTAGTCAAGAACACAGTCAGCATGGTTCTCGATGATCCGCGGACACAACCGGTTCCTGACGAAAACAAAGTTGACATTGTTGCTTTTGAATTAACTCAGGCCTATTACCCAAACGATCCCCCTGGCTATCCTGGTCCTTTGCCGGAAGATGAAGTGGTAGTAAAAGACAATAATATAGGGTATAATGATTGGCGCGGCACTGAATTACAGATGGATATAACATTGGGCTTAGAGGAATATAATAATATCTCGCGGAACTTTGGCGAAAATCATGGTCAAGGACTACACCCATTAGTATTTGGCCCGGGAGGTAATCCGTAATCGAAAGTCTAAGAGGGCTGCAAGTATTTGCTTGCAGCTCTTTTTCTTTGCCGCAAATCAGCTCTATCTTCTGTTCATAATGCCACTTATTGAACAGACCGGCAAGCTGAGCGTGCGGAACTTTAGTCTGACTTAGTCATCATTCAAGCTCTTACGGAAATAATATATATTCCGGATAGACATAGTCTAGGGTCTATTAACCGGGCTTCGAATGCCTCCTGCTCCCTTTGATACGCAGGTAAGACAAGTGCTGCAATGTCAGTAAATAATTATATCGATAGTGAAATCGGCTCGGATTAATCGCATTAAACCGATACAGGTTTGCGTGCAGTTGATGCAGGAAAATCATAAAGGATTTTTTCCAATGCCTGCGTGATAGCTCTGGAGCGATTTGACATTCTGTTCGTTTCCCTGCCTTGTAGCGATTCCTTTTAAAGTAGCGGCCGCGGCGGTTGTCGTCGTAATATACGGAATCTTGTATTTAATTGCAGATTTTCTTATATAAGAATCGTCATGCTTGCTTTGCTTGCCTATGGGAGTATTTATTATCAGGTTAATTTCTTTGTTCTTGATTGCGTCGACGATGTTCGGCCTGCCTTCGTAGACTTTGAAAATCTGTTCCGTCTGTATGCCCTTTTCGGAAAGATACTTGTGTGTCCCCTCGGTTGCTAAAATTTTAAAACCGATTTCGCTGAAGGTTTTGGCAGTTTGTGCTATTGAGCTCTTGTCATTATCCGCTACAGTTATCAAAACTGTACCTTGCAAAGGAAGCGGCTGCTGCGTAGCTTCCTGAGCTTTGAAAAATGCCAGTCCGTAAGAATCCGCAAGTCCCAACACCTCTCCTGTCGAGCGCATCTCGGGACCGAGCAGAGGATCGACTTCCGGGAACATATTGAAGGGAAATACAGCTTCTTTCATGCCGTAATGAGGAATGCTTTTGTGCTGCAATTTTAGATCTTTTATTTTTTTACCAAGCATGATTTGCGTCGCGACACGAGCCATCGATATGCCGCAGACTTTCGAGACCAGGGGTACAGTTCGTGACGCCCTCGGGTTTGCTACGAGGAC
>JARRRJ010000257.1:0-4270 GCA_037380865.1 Sedimentisphaerales bacterium | reverse complement strand
GAATAGAAAAACCAAAATATACTGTACTTGAAAAAGAAGGTAAGTTCGAAATCCGCCAATACCAATCTTATCTTATAGCAGAGACGATGGTAGAAGCTGACTTTAAAGATGCGTCGAATGTTGCCTTCAGACGGTTGTTCAACTATATATCGGGTAACAATAAGACAAAAGCAGCCATCTCGATGACTGCTCCGGTCAATCAAAGAGAAAGTTCTGAGAAGATTTCAATGACCGCTCCAGTTAATCAACAGCAATCAGGAGAGAAATACTCTGTCAGTTTTGTAATGCCTTCAAAATATTCTCTTGAGACTCTGCCGGAACCTTTAGATCCTACAATTACTGTCAAAGAAATACCTGCTTACAAGGCAGCTGCTATAAGATATTCAGGCATATGGAGTAAAAAGCGGTATGAATCAAAAAGAGCTTCATTAGAAGATTTCTTAAAGCGTAAGGAACTAGTTGCAAAGGAAGAGCCTGTTTTTGCCCGTTATAATGCTCCCTTCGAGTTATGGTTTCTCAGGAGAAATGAAGTGATAATTCCTGTAAAATAAAAAGTTTTCATAATCCTTTAGTGTAAGGAAATGATGTATAGCTTTTGTTCCACACACGAGGAAGTACAACATGAAATCAGATAAAACCTTGCGTCCCCAATTTATTGGTGGTTTGATAAAAGGTTTTTGTAATATAATTTTCGTTAACATTGGTTGGCTGGCTTGCATAATCGGTGCAGCACGGGGATATCCTTGGCTAGGATTGGTTGTAGTTCCGATCCTCTTCGTCATTCATATAACGATGATTCAAAGGCACAAAATACGAAAGATTTTTATCATCGCCTTGACAACGATAACGATTGGTTTTTTTATGGATACGACCTTAATCATAGCCGGGATGTTAGAACCAAATCGCTGGCTGATGCCGGCACCTTTCACAACAATCTGGGATATAATGATTTGGGCTAACTTTTCTCTTACATTAGACATGTCTCTTCGTTTTTTGCAGAAAAGACCTTTGTCCGCAGCGTTCCTTGGGGCAATATTTGCGCCGGGGACATATTATGCTGGCGATCGTTTAGGAGCTTTGAATTTTTCAGAGCCAGTCTTCCGCAGTTTTATATGGATTGGAGTCTTGTGGTTTTTTGCGATGCCCGGTTTAAGCCTTATCGCTATGTATGTTTACCAGCCAAGCAAGGCAAAATCTTAGTAAAATTAAAATCCAATAAATCAATGTATCTTTAAGATGTAAATCTTCTTGAATAGCAATAATTTGTGTAATATACTTAATCAAATAGTGATATATTAGGATTTAGCTTTGAATAAAAGTTACGATAAAAATATATCTGGTTCTACTCGTAGTATTGGCGTAATCGGAGCAGGCATCTCCGGCATAACAGCCGCATGGCTGTTGTCACGTAGATATTCGGTAACCTTGATTGAAAAGGAACCTCTTCTTGGTGGCCATACATACACCCATTTCCTTAAAAGCGGACCAGATGCAAGTACTCCAATCGATATGGGATTTATCGTTCTAAATGACCGTAACTACCCTACGCTTTTAACTTTATTTAATCAATGGGGTGTTCGGATACAGAATTCCGATATGTCCTTTGGATTTGAAGATAAAGAATTAGGATTTTATTATTCCAGCGATTTTCCAAGCGGTTTATTTGCGCGTCGGCAAAATCTCATTTCTACTTCTTTCTGGCAGATGACTTGGGATATCTTCCGTTTTAATCGTATTGCCATTAGAGAACTAAAGAACGGATTAGGCGATCTGACTCTGGGACAGTTTTTGCAGAAATACCGTTTTTCCAAAGCTTATATCAATTTTCATATCGTTCCACTCAGCGCTGCAGTATGGTCAACGCCCAGCGAAAACATACTTGATTTTCCAGCTGAATCTATACTTCGCTTTTATAACAATCATGGCCTGCTGAAACTTAGCAACAGACCTCAATGGCAAACTGTTGTTGGTGGGAGTATTTCATATATACAAGCGTTTGAGAAACGATTTCAAGGCGTAGTTAAAAAAGGTATCTCAGTCCAACATGTCAAAAGAATGACGGATAAGATTAAGGTGATATTAGATGACAACTCGGAAATGAATTTTGATTATGTTGTGCTAGCTACACACGCCGATATTAGCCACCGTCTTTTGGTGAATGCTGAACCAGAGGAAAGCAGAGTATTGAGTAAATGGACATACACACAAAATCAAGTCACCCTGCATACAGATACACAAGTGATGCCACCGCGACGAAGTGTATGGGCAAGTTGGAACTATGTCAAATTCTGCCAAAAGGAGCTAAAGCCGATGATGAATATGTCTTATTATATGAATCGGCTGCAACGTCTTAAAGCAAATAAGGATTATTTTGTTACTCTAAACGGTGATGCCTGGATCGATCCGGATCAGCACATTGAATCTGTTATATTTCATCATCCATGCTATACCTTTGATTCTCTAAGTACTCACAAGGAATTGGATAACATAAACGGTAAGGATCGTATCTTTTATTGCGGAGCATACTGCGGCTATGGATTCCACGAGGACGGAGCTCGTTCAGGAGTCACCGTAGCCCAGAAGTTTGGGATTGATTTATGAATTCACAGATTTTTACTGGAGTTGTATCTCATGGCCGTTACTGGCCCAAAAAGCACAACTTCTCCTACCCGGTCTATTTTTATCGATTTGACCTGAACGAATTGCACGAATTAGATCATAATCTACCAGGATTCGGCTACAATCGCTTTTCGGTAGTACGAATGGACGACAAGGATTATCTATGGCGCAGCAATCAATCCCTCAAAGATAAAATTGCCGGAGTCCTTGAAAAAATAGAATTTACAGAGCCTATAAATCGCATAGAATTGATTAGCTTTGCAAAATATTTTAATATTATATTTCGACCGGTAAGCTTTTTTCTTTTTTATAACTCTGAGAATCGTTGTAAGCTGATCCTGGCTGAGGTGCATAATACCTTTCGGGAAACTCATTTGTATGTCCTCAAGGATCCTCATGTACAATCTGAAACCTTATGTTTTGAGGTACCAAAAGCGTTTCACGTCTCGCCATTTTTTGATCTTAAAGGAAAATACAATATCCGTTTTAAGGATGATGGACAAAAAATTGATATTCTTATTGAATTAACCAAATCAGAACACGGTGACAAGCCTGTCTTTTTTGCCAGAATCACAGGCCAAGGACGCCCGCTTACACCTCATACACTCTATCAGACTTTGTTAAAATACCCTTTTAATGCAATGCTTAATATGCCGCGAATCATGCGACAGGCATTAACTTTATATTTTAAGAAAAAACTACCCATTTTTCCCAAGCCCATCCCTAACAGCGATTATACAATGAGAAAACAAATGCCTTCATGGCTTGCTCGTCAGGGTATGAAATCTTTCTTTTCTCTAGTTAAGGCTCAATCTATCGGAAAGATTACGATCAAGCTTCCTGAAGGGGAAAGCCTTGTCTTCGGGCCTGAGGACTCGAGTCTATCGGCAAAGTTGGTAGTCAAAGACTATCGTTTTTTCAGCTTAGTTGCCAAAGCCGGTGAAATCGGATTGGGAATGGCTTACGAAAAAGGGTATTGGATGTCAAGTGACCTTGTTCAGTTTATGGATTTTATGCTTAGTGTGACGCAGTCGAATTCGGTTCGAATGCCTTTTTATTCAAAGTTAGTAAAAATCTTTTACATAGCATGGAACGTACGCAACAAAAATACGCTTTATCGGGCACAAAAAAATATTTCCCAACACTACGACCTTAGCAATGCTATGTATGAGATGTTTCTGGATGAAACGCTAACATACTCCTGTGCTATTTTTGAAAGTCAAAACGAAGACTTGGTTAATGCACAATTACGTAAAATCGACATGATTTTAGAAAAAGCCTGTCTTTCCAAACAGCACCATTTACTTGAAATCGGCACCGGATGGGGTACTTTGGCAATACGTGCCGCAAAGCTCTATGGTTGCCATATAACCTCTATTACTCTTTCAAAAGAGCAACAGCAATTAGCTCAACAGCGAATTGCTGAGGCCGGATTGTCTGACCAAATAGAAGTATTGCTATGCGATTATCGCCATGTTAAAGGGCAATACGACCGGATCATCTCTGTAGAAATGATTGAAGCAGTTGGAAAGTCTTACTATCCTGTTGTTTTAGAATAGGCTTCGTAACGCTGGTCAGGAATTGTAATCGTCTGGATCACAATCATTCCGTTTGGTTTGAGTAAGCGGTCACAGCTACAGAAAAAAACAGG
>JARRRJ010000256.1:0-9815 GCA_037380865.1 Sedimentisphaerales bacterium | reverse complement strand
TTTTTTTGAAAATTCCCTGGAAATCTTGCAACGAATTTCACCGGCTCTCGTCTTATTAGGAGAAAAGACCAGGAAGACAATCTACAGACTTTTCATGCTGTTTAAAATTACTTGAGACAAGGAGAGAAAAATGAAAAAATCGATTATTACAAGCCTGATGCTGCTTTTATGTGCAATAATTCCAGTTTCTGCGTCAAATCGTCTTGTCCCGGACGATTACATGACAATTCAGGAGGCTATCGAAGACTGCAATGAAGGCGATATTGTAATCGTGGGGCCGGGAACATACTTGGAAAACATCAATTTTCTCGGCAAAGACATCGCTTTAACGAGCACGGACCCGGAAAATCCCGCTGTTGTCGCGGCTACGATTATTGACGCCAACGGCACAGGAAGCGTCGTAATTTTCAATAATAATGAGAGCAGCGAAGCAGTCCTGTCCGGTTTCACCATTACGGGCGGGTACGGCACTCTGGATATGGAGCTTGGCACATCGCTCTTTATGGGAGGCGGCATTTACTGCAATAATTCTACTCCGACAATCAGGAACAACATAATTATCGATAACTACGTCCCCGTAGATATTGAATCCGGCAATACCGCAAGCTACGGCGGCGCGATAGCCTGTTTCGAGTCTGAAGCCATAATTACACGAAATATCATCACGAGTAACTCAGCGTATGCAGGCGGCGGTATAATGGTCTTCTATGGCAATGCGACAATCTGCAATAACTTCATCGCCGACAACTCAGGCTATATCGGCGGCGGTGTCGTCTTACTGGGAGGGACGCTGATAAACAATACTCTCAAAGCTAACGATGCCGATATAATCCTGCAAAGTTCTTCGGGAGTCGCCGGGAACCTTTACGCCGCAAATAGCAGCGAATTCGGTTCCTCCAGGATAATTGACAACATAATCTGCATTTATATCCAGGGCATTCCGGGTGATGATTTTTCTTACAATAACACGTGGGGAAATCTGCCGAACAATTATTATACAGAAGAAGGAGCAACTGAAATGACCGGCCTGCACGGCAACATTTCGGTGGACCCGCTTTTTATCGACGAGGTTCATATCGGAAGCGATTCACCATGCCGTGACACAGGTGACCCGAATTATGCACCCTTCCTCTGGCAGCGCGACATTGACGGCCAGTTTGCTATTATGGGCGCCAGCGTCGATATAGGCGCCGACGAAATTACAGATAATGCCAGGCCTGTCGCCGACGCGGGAGACATCCTGCATTTCAAGACTCTGGTTTCAAACGTCACGCTTGATGGGACAGGTTCGTATGACCCGGACGGTACAGGCGCGCTTACTTACCAGTGGCGCCAGGTAAGCGGCCCAAACGCTGTTCTTTCCAACCCTGATACGCCGGAGCCGAATTTCACTCCTTCCGCTGAAGCCATATATGTCTTCGAGCTCAAAGTATTTGACGGCAGCCTGTACAGCCAGCCTGATAATGTGACGATTATTGTGGGTAATCGTGCTCCTGTAGCAGACGCAGGTGACAACCAGGCGTGCAGGCCGCAAGAGCAGGTCACTCTTAACGGCCTGCGCTCTTACGATCCCGATGCAGGTGACGTAATTACCTACAGCTGGACGCAGTTTTCCGGTCCTTCAGTAGAGCTTTCGGATCCTAACGCCGCATCACCGCGCTTTACACCTTCTGTTAAAGGCGAATACGTTTTCCAGCTTGTGGTAAGTGACGGAGACGCTTCGAGCCTGCCTGATACAGTTACTGTTTTTTGCTCGTACAGCAGTGCGCCTGATGATTACGGCTATACCTGGATAGACAGTGACAATCCATGGGGACCCGGATATCACTGGATTGACGCACAGCAGACAAGAATGAAGATATCCGATCTCGAAGGTCGTGACGACGAATGTCTCGGACCGTATTCGATCGGATTTAACTTCGATTTTTACGGCAACACGTACAACAAGTTTTACATTCAGACGAGCGGCATGATAAGTTTTGGTTCGGACGCAATACCATACCAGTCACAGCGAATTCCGTATACTGACCAGTATAATAATTTCATCGCGTGGATGTGGACAGATATGTCCCCTACAGAGGATTCCAAAATATTTATCGCTCAGTTCCAGGGGTATACAGTCGTTCAGTTTGCTGATTATCATTTGGGCTGGGGAGGTTCGGTCAACGCAGAAGTCATTCTTTATGAATCAGGCAAAATTGTAATTCAATACAAAGACTTTTCCGATGACGCTTATCTCGGCCAATATACAACAGGCATAGAAAATGCCGACGGAACCATCGGAACACAGGTCGCTTACAACAAATATAATTATCTGCACGATGAACTCGCTATAGAATTTTCACTCGGCGGTCCCTACGAGCCGGTCGCACACGCCGGACCATATCAATATATTCACAACATCGAATTAGTTATGCTTGACGGAACATCCAGCAAAGACCGCGACCCGAACGATGTCTTGACCTATCAATGGACACAGACTTCAGGACCTTCTGTCGAGCTGAGCGATCCAACTGCACCAAAACCCACCTTTATGCCTGAAACCGAGGGCTTGTACTGGTTCGAGTTAGTCGTAAGCGACGGAACCTCCACAAGTTTTCCCGACGAAGTTCTGATCGTTATTGGTAACAGGGCGCCTGTTGCAGACGCCGGACCGAACAGCGCGTGTGAACCAAACCAGGTGGTCACCCTTCGCGGTTCAGGCTCCTACGACCTGGACGAAACCGACGTGTTAAGCTATAACTGGACCCAGATTTCGGGTCCGACAGTAGATATAATGAATCCTGACTCGCAAAATCCGCGCATAACCGCGACTATCAGAGGTGTGTATGTCTTCGAGCTTATAGTTAGCGACGGGATAGAGTCGAGTCAACCTGATACTGTTACAATAATATGCGGTATGGGAAGCGTGCCCGATGAACACGGATATCACTGGATTGATAATAGCAATACCTGGGGTCCGAAATACAACTGGATAGATATTCAGGAGACGGGTACAGAAGTACAGGGAATCACAAATAATTACCTGGCCAGTTACGGGCCATTCCCCATGGGATTCGAGTTCAATTTCTACGATAATGTCTACGACTATTTCTATATTCAGGCAAGTGGGTCGATTAGTTTTGATTCTAACCCGGTAACGTACAATAATCAAAGCATACCGTATTCCGACGGATACGACGATTTAATCGCATGGTTCTGGACATTTTTATATCCTCAGAGCGGCGCAAAAATATTCTACCAGCATTTTGACGGCTATATAGTAATACAGTTCGTCGACTACACCCTGGCGTACGGTGGCACAGTAAACGCGGAGGTCATTTTACACGAGTCAGGTAAAATCACTTTTCAATACAAGGAGTTTTCAGACGACGCTTACTTGTATCAATACACTATCGGAATAGAAAACGCAGATGGAACCGATGGAACACAGGTCGCTTTAAATGATAGCAGTGTTCTGCACGACGGCCTTGTTATAGAATTAACTACCGGGCCTTATTTACCTGTTGCTGATGCAGGCGAGAACCAGTATGTTTCAAAATCCGAATTAGTGACTCTTGACGGCAGCGAAAGCTATACTTATGATCCGGCGGGAATCAAATCTTATCACTGGAGACAAATAGAAGGTCCTGCAGTGACATTGAGTGATCCGAATGTTGTGAATCCAACATTCACACCTGAGCCTGAAAGCCAGTACAGATTCGAGCTTGTTGTCGGTGACAACGTATACCTGAGCGAACCTGATGAAGTATTAATTGTCGTACACAATCTTGCGCCTGTTGCACTGGCAGGTTCTGACCAGGTATTAAGAGTCATGCCGGATGTGGTAACTCTCAGCGGTATCGGCTCGTATGACCCTCTCCGGGATGCTCTTTTATATCACTGGAATCAAATTTCGGGACCGACGACTGTACTTAACGATGCAGATACAGCGGAACCAGATTTTGTTCCGTCGGAATACGGAGTCTATGAATTCGAACTGGTCGTCAGTGACGGAATGCTCGAAAGCAGTCCTGATACAGTCACTATTGTTTTGGACAATGGCTTTTTCCCGCATGCAGATGCGGGTCTGACAGTTTATTCGGATGGCCAGCCTGTGCCGCTGGACGGTACAGGCTCATACGATCCTGACAATCAGCCTGCAGAACTTACATATTTATGGGAGCAGATTTCAGGTCCGCCTGCTCAAATTACAGCAGGCGATACTGCTACTCCGATAATCAGCGGAGTCTACAAGACCGATTCAATTCAAGTTTGCGAATTCAGGCTCGTCGTTTCTGACGGACAATACATGAGTCTTCCCGACACTGTCAAGTTCGTAGTAATTCCAACGCCTGCGAACAGCACGCTTCAATTGGAGAGCGGACTCTTTGATCCCAACAAACCAACGATAGTTTACTTTAACGGCGGAGATGGTGTCTACGGCAGCGGCTCGTGGCCTGTCACAAAAGAATGGACGTCGAAAGCAAATGCTCTCTGCTTCACCCATTATGGGCCGGATTTGTCGAGCGGATCACGAAATTATTATCATTGCGGTGATATGCTCATCGATTATCTTTCACAAGTCGCACCTCATTACGATCAGGCTATCCAGACGATGGGCTGGAGCACCGGCGGCCAGCCTGCCATGGATACGGGCATACGTATGAATCTTACCTACAAGGATGCGAGATACGCGGTAAACAGGATTACATTGCTCGATGAATGCTTCAGAAATTATTCTCAGGATGTTGCCAACTTTACGGAAAATCCCGTCGACGGCGAACAAAGCTGGGTAGATGAATATTACGCTTCTATTGGAAGTTTCTATCCTGGAGCGATGTGTGCGCAGGTCTCAAATGGTGACCATGGCGTTCCTCCCAACTGGTACAAGGACTCGCTTTCAAATCCACAGAAGAATATATTTAACGGG
Organism: Sedimentisphaerales bacterium; assembly: GCA_037380865.1. Lineage (GTDB taxonomy): Bacteria > Planctomycetota > Phycisphaerae > Sedimentisphaerales > Anaerobacaceae > JAFGPS01. Next base: position 4,903 of record JARRRJ010000256.1, on the reverse strand, counting down.
GGAGTCATTGCCGGTGCATACTGGTCTGTAATTGGTCCCGGGAAAAATTTTCAGCTTTCACGCACCGCCATACACGAGGAGATTTACCAGTTCCTCTGGCATGGCACGACAAACGATGGTTACTTGGGTTTCTACGATGAATCCAATCATCCCGGCAGAATGCTCGGACTGGTTACACTTGTTGATCCCTATGACTCCGAATCGTGTTATGGATTTCGAGGTGGTTTGTGACAGCAATGACCTGCCCGATTGTGTAGTGACTTCACTTCCTGCAGAGCAAAGCTGGTGGACCGTAAGAGCGCGCGACCAGTATGGTTCGACAATATATGCTGATCCCATTCCTATCAGTCCTTTTAATTTATCGCTCCCTGTTCAAAACCTGACTACAGGAATCAGGTACTCCACGATTCGCGACGCTATTGATAAAGCCCTATCCGGGGATGAGATTCTTGTCAGCCCGGGAGTGTATCGTGAAAATATTATCTGCGGGGAAAAGAACGTAACTATCCGCTCAAATAATCATGACGACCCGATTAGTGTAGCTCAGACTGTTATTGTCGGAGTCACAAATGATCCGGCAGTGACGTTTACAGGCCCGATGGATTCTAATTGTTTATTCGAGGGATTTACTATCAAGGATTCAAATACAGGCATATACTGTGAGGAGTTCGCTTCGCCAACAATTTCGAATTGTAATATCATCAATAACAACGCTGACGGCATTCACTTGCACGAGGGCTGTGACCCGATTATTTCCAACTGCAATATCATGCGTAATACCGAATGCGGCATCAAAATGACTTTGAGGAACGGACGCTACAAAAGCTATGATCTTCCTGAAATTACTGACTGCGTCATAGCAGCAAACGGGACGTATGGTATCTCAGAAGGAAAACCGACGATTCTCAATTGTACAATCTCTGACAATAACGAATGCGGCTTGTTCGAATCGGAAGCTTTGGTTGCGAATTCAATCATTTACTTTAACGGGGATGGTTCGCAAATCGACCAGGTGGAAGGAGACAAGAGTGTTATCACCTATAGTGACGTTCAGGGCTCATGGCCTGGTACAGGAAATATTGATTCCGACCCGATATTTGCCGACCCACTCAATAACGATTACCATTTAATGTCGCAAACAGGTCGCTGGGACCCTGTGAATATAATTTGGGTTCAGGACGAGCAAAGCAGTCCGTGCATCGATGCAGGCGACCCTGGCAGTGATGTGGGATTAGAGCCTGACCCGAACGGCTCGATTATAAACATGGGAGCTTACGGCGGCACAGAATGCGCGAGCAAATCCTTATAAAACATTTGAACTGAAAAACAGGAATGAAAGAAAATTGTTCGGACTGTGTATTACGTCAAATCTTTCGTCTCTTTTACTTTTTGCCAGAGCAGTTCGGTCAGGTCTTTGATTCCTGCGCCTGTGACGGCTGAGATTGGATGGATTGGTTTGCGGAGTTTTACTTCGAGCGTCTTCAGCGCTTCGCCTTCCGGATCAAGGTCCATTTTATTGGCGATTATGACTTCGCGCTTTTGCGCGAGTGCTTTGCTGTGTTTTTCCAGCTCGCTTCGAATAGTTTTGTAGTTTTGAAACGGGTCTGACCCGTCTATGGGCATAATGTCAATAATATGTGCGAGAATTTTTGTTCTTTCGATGTGTCTTAGAAAAGCGTGACCAAGTCCTGCTCCTTCGTGAGCACCTTCGATAAGACCCGGGATGTCCGCGAGGACGTAGCGCCGAAAGCCGCTTAGCTCAACTATTCCGAGAACAGGTTCGATTGTCGTAAAAGGATAATCAGCGATTTTGGGACGCGCCTGTGAGCAGCGCGAGATAAGCGTGCTCTTTCCTGCATTAGGCATGCCTACAAGACCCACATCTGCGATGAGTTTCAATTCGAGCCTGATATTCCTTTCCTGACCACGCTTTCCCGGTGTCGCGTATCGCGGCGTCTGGTTCGTCGCAGTCGCGAATGATTTGTTTCCTCTTCCGCCTTTTCCACCCCGGCAGACAAGGACTTTCAAGCCAGCTTCATTCAGGTCTTTAAGCATCAGGTCGAGGTCGATATCATAGATCAGCGTTCCCGGAGGCACTCTAATGATTAGGTCATCGCCGTTTGCACCATGCTTGTTGCTTCCCTGGCCCGGCTGGCCATTCCCTGCCTGCCAGTGATGTTTGCCTGCGAAATCGAGGAGGGTATCGACATCTTCCATTGCCTGGAAATAGACGTCGCCTCCGTTGCCGCCGTCGCCGCCGTCGGGACCTCCTTTGGGAATGAACTTCTCCCGTCGAAAGCTCACACAGCCATGACCTCCGTCACCTGCTTTTATCCAGATTTTTGCTTGATCAATAAACATAAAAAAAGGATGGCACGCGACCATCCTGGGATTGTTAAGTTGATTTATTTCTATTAGACAACGTTGATTTTGCGACCCTGGAACTCAACCCTGCCATCTGTTTTCGCAAAGAGAGTATAGTCTTTGCCCATCCCGACATTGCTGCCCGGGAAAAATTTCGTTCCGCACTGGCGCACGATTATCGAGCCGGCGGTGACGGATTGACCTCCGAAAAGCTTTAAGCCCCTGAACTGGGCATTGCTGTCTCTCCCGTTCCTGGAAGAGCCTTGTCCTTTCTTATGTGCCATAACAAGCTACCTCAAATTTAATTAACCTGAAAATCTTAATTTTATCGAATCTTGAATTATAACTCGCATTTTCGAGTCTGTCCAGAAAAATTTTATGTGAATCGCACGCAATTTGTTCACCTGCCATTCTATTTCGTCAGAATCATCCTCAATGCAACGAGAAGCAGGAAAAATCCGAATAACCTGCGGAGCATCAGTTCGGGAATCTGTATCGCCAATTTCGCCCCGATGAGCCCGCCGAAGAAAAAACCGAGGCAGATAAAAACAGCGATTTTCAAATCTACGAAGCCCTTTGTATAATATGTCCATGCGGCGAGCAGACCTATCGGCGGGACCATGAGCGCCAGCGTTGTTCCCTGGGCCATATGCTGGGTAAGCCCGAAGAGCAGAACAAGAGACGGAATGATAATTATTGCGCCGCCTATCCCGAACAGGCCGCTCAAAATTCCTGTAATTAAACCCAGCAATAAATAGAGAGATATTTTCATAAGATTGTGACCGCCTTTTTTACTTACCGAATAATTCGATGAATTTTTCTTCTATATTGTCATTCTCGCAGAGCGTCTGCCCGATTAGAACTGCGCGAACGCCGACTTTCATAAGCTTTTCGACATCAGCTCTCGTTTTTATTCCGCTCTCTGTGACGAGCTCATCTGTGTTATCCAAAAGCCCGGCAAGACGAACAGTTGTATTCAAATCTACCTGCATTGTGGTCAAATCGCGATTGTTGATCCCCAGAACGCTGTATCCTTTTTTCGGAAATCCAATTAAACTTCGTACCTGAAGCAGTGTATCCGCGTTATGAACCTCAAGCAAAACTGTCAATGTAAGCTCACCGGCGATAATCATAAGGTCCATTAATTCGCCGGAGCTGAGCGCTTCAGCTATCAGTAAAATCGCATCCGCTCCCGCGGCGCGAGACTCGTAAATCTGCCAGGAATCGATGAGAAAATCTTTTCTCAGGACAGGCAAATCTACTGCATCGTGAACCTGCTTCACATACTCGAGCCTGCCCTGAAAATACTTTTCATCCGTTAAAACACTGATTGCGCTGGCGCCGCATTTTGCATAAATTTGCGCTATGGCGACGGGATCGAAATCCCCACGAATCAGGCCGGCTGACGGAGACGCTTTTTTTATTTCCGCAATTACATTGATCCCCCTGGCATTAGGACGCGTAACTTCTTTGTAGAAATTGCGGCACCTTGGCATAGAAACGATTTGCTCTTTCAGCTCATCGAGACTGGTCCGGGATTTTCTCTCCTCGACCTCCGCCTTTTTATCGTCTATTATCTTGTCTAATATATTTGCCAATTGTATTATCTCGCAACTTTAACATAACCCATGCGAAGCTCGCTGAGCGTATCAGTGAGAACTTTCTGCTCCTGTTCCGTCAGATTACCCTTCGTCTTCTCTTCGAGCGTCTCGAGCATATCGATATTGTATTTAGCCATTTCCAAATCAGGCTCTCTATTTTCCTGTCCCTTTATCTGGAGGAATCCCATCGCGAATAAAGCCTGTGTCGTGAGCATACTGACCAGCGCCGCGAAATTTCCCAATTAAAAAAATGACTAAATTGACTAAAGTTAAAAGTGACTGAAGTTAAAATGAGTCACCTTAGTTTATAGAAAAAACGAGTTGTTCCTTTATAACTTTCTTACCTTCTGTATTTCTTCATGCTCCTGTCTAAATCGCGTTTCTGGTCGCGTTCTGTAATAGTCTTTCTTTTATCGAATTGCCTTTTACCTTTTGTCAGAGCCAGCTCGACTTTGGCAAGGCCTCTGTCGTTAAAATATATCTTAAGCGGCACGAAAGCAAAACCTCTTTGTTCAAGTTTAGTTCTTATTTTGCGGATTTCCGCCTTGTGCAGAAGCACTTTTCTTTTACGAGTGGGATTGTGCGGCCTTGCGCCTGCCTGTTGATACTGAGTTATACTGGCCCCGAAGAGCCAGCACTCGTCTCCGTCGATTCGCGCATACGAGCCGCTAAGGTCCGCCGCTCCGATGCGAAGCGATTTCACCTCCGTACCGAGAAGCGAAAGACCAGCCTCGAATTTATCGACAATCTCGAAGTTCCTGTACGCCTTTTTATTGACCGCTATCGGCCCTTGTTTATCCTTCTTATTATGCGATTTTGCAGACATGCACATATCATAGCGGTAGAAGCAGATTTTTGCAAGATGTGCCGTCAAACGGAAAGCAGGAAACCCGACATACTTGTAACTGACACTTTAATGGTCGTACGTCTATCTGGGC